>NZ_JBYLFR010000003.1:0-262181 GCF_057748165.1 Paracoccus sp. NIOT.M2S5SZ12 | reverse complement strand
GGGGTCGCCCGCGTCGCCTGAACCTAAAGGGGAAAGGGGAAGTCACGCCTCAAGCCGCCTTTCTGCAACAACGCCCTTTAACGGTACCCCTGCGCCTGCAGCTCGAACAGTTCCTTGTAGCGGCCAGGCCGGGCAACCAGCTCGGCGTGGCTGCCCTGGTCCTGGACGCGGCCGCCCTCCAGCACGATGATCCTGTCGGCCATCCGCACGGATGAGAAGCGGTGCGAGATCAGCAGCGCCGTCCGCCCCTGGGTCAGGTCGCGGAACCGCAGAAAAACCTCGTATTCCGCCCGCGCGTCCAGCGCCGCCGTCGGCTCGTCCAGGACCAGCAGCTGCGCGTCGCGCATGTAGGCGCGCGCGATGGCCAGCTTCTGCCATTCGCCCCCCGACAGGTCCAGGCCGCGGGCAAAGCGCTTGCCGACCATCTGGTCATAGCCCTTGGGCAGCTTGGCGATGACCTGATCGGCCAGGGACCGTTCGGCGGCGGTCACGATGCGGGGGCGGTCGTCGCGCGCGTCGATCCGGCCGATGGCAATGTTCTCCGCCGCGGTCACCGCATAGCGCACGAAGTCCTGAAAGATCACGCCCACCGTGCCGCGCAGCTGGTCCAGGTCATAGTCGCGCAGATCGCGCCCATCCAGCGTGATGCGGCCTTCGTCGGGGTCATAGAGACGCGCCAGCAGCTTGACGATGGTGGTCTTGCCCGCGCCGTTCTCTCCGACCAAGGCGACCGTCTCTCCGGCGCGCAGCTCCAGCGTCATGCCGCGGACCGCCCAATCCTCGCGGCCCGGATATCGAAAGCCTACATTCTCGAAGCGGAAGCCCTGCGCGATGGGCGTGGGCACCGGCAGCGGATCGGCGGGGCTGGCGATGGCCGGGCGTGCGGTGAAGAAATCGAACAGGTCGTCCAGATACATGGCCTGACCCGCCATGCTGGAGAACCCCGACAGCAGCCCCTCCAGCAGACCGCGCAGCCGCAGGAAGCTGCCCGACAGGAAGGTCAGATCGCCGATGGACAGCTGCCCCGTCAGGGTGCGCGCGATGATCCACAGGAAGGCCGCGTAATAGGCCAGCGTGCCAAGCGCGGTCAGCACCGCCATCACCGACAGTTGCCGTCGCTGGATCACCCGGTTCTCCAGATAGAACCGCCGGGCCAGGGTCAGATATCTGTCGCGCAGCCAGGGGCTTAGACTGAAGATCTTCACCTCTTTCGCGGTCTCGGCGGTGGCCGCGATCATGCGCAGATAGTCGCGTTCGCGCCGGTCGGCGGCGCGGGCGTGGTTCAGCGCATAGGTGCGGGCGTTGAAGTGCATCTCTCCCATCAGGGACGGGATCAGCGCCAGCGCCAGCAGCAGCACCAGCCAGGGATTGTAGACCACCAGACCCACGCCAAAGCTGATGACCGTGACGCTGTCCTGCATCTGCTGCATCAGCTGGTTCAGCAGGGGGATGCGCCCCATCGTCTGGCGCCGGGCGCGGTCCAGGCGGTCCTGAAAGCTGGCATCCTCGAAGGAGGCCAGGTCCAGATCCGCCGCGTGATCCATCAGCCGGATCGAGATGTCGATGACCAGCCTCTCCTGCAGCAGCGCATCGACATAGGCGACCAGCCGCCCCAGCACGTCCTGTGCGATCGCCAGCGCCAGCTCAAGCGCCACCAGCCCGATCAGCGGATGAGCAAGCCCGCTGTCCCACCAGCCCGCCAGCGTATCCGGGCCGCCCGCGGCCGACAGGGCCACGACCTGATCGATGATCAGCTTGCCGACCCACAGCATCGCGACCGGCATCAGCGCCCGCATCAGCCGCAGCGCCACCATGGCCAGGGTCAGCGCGGGGCTGGCCCGCCAGACCATGACCAGGAAGGGCGGGATGTTCTTGAGCGCCGCCCAACGCGCCGCATAATCGGGGGATGCGGGCGCGTCGGGCGGCATCTCAGGCGGCCTCGGTCCGGCGGGCGTGGGCGATCTCGGCCTCCGTCAGTGGCCCCGGAAAATGGCAGGCGACCTGATGGTCGCCCACCGTCAGCACCGGCACCGACGCCGCGCATTCGGCCCGCGCTCGGGGACAGCGCGTGCGGAACACGCAACCCGATGGCGGGTTCATGGGCGAGGGCAGGTCGCCTGCCAGCGGCACGATGGTCTTGGCGGTCTCGATCGTCGGATCGGGGACCGGCACGGCGGACAGCAGCGCCTGCGTATAGGGGTGCCGGGGGTCGGAATAGAGCGCCTGCACCGGACCCATCTCCATCACGCGGCCCAGATAGAGCACCATCACCCGGTCGCTGATATGCTTCACCACCGACAGGTCATGCGCGATGAAGATCAGCGCCAGCCCCAGATCCTTCTGCAGCCGGATCAGCAGGTTTATGACCTGCGCCTGGATCGACACGTCCAGCGCCGAGACCGGCTCATCGCAGATGATCAGCTTCGGCTCCACGATCAGGGCGCGGGCAATGCCGATGCGCTGGCACTGGCCGCCGCTGAATTCATGCGGATAGCGGTTGATCTGGTTGGGCAGCAGGCCGACCTTCTCCATCATCGCCTTGACCCGCTCGCGCACTTGGGCGCGGGGTAGGTCGGGGCGATGCGTGGTCAGGGGTTCGGCGATGATCTGGCCCACGGTCATGCGCGGGTTCAGGCTAGCCAGCGGGTCTTGGAACACCATCTGGATGTCCTGGCGATAGGCCATCATCTGACGGGGGGTCAGCGCCAGAAGGTCCCTGCCGTCGATCCATTCCGCCTGGCCCGTGGCCGGGACCAGCCCGATCAGCGCGCGGGCCAGGGTCGATTTCCCGCAGCCGGATTCGCCCACCACGCCCAGGGTCTCTCCGGGTGCCAGCGCGAAATCGACGCCGTTCACCGCGCGCAGCGGGTTCGGGCGGGTCCAGGGCATCGCGCCCTCGGGGCGGATCTGGAAGGTCACGCGCAGGTCGCGCACGCTCAGAAGATCGCTCATGGCTTGGCCTCCGATCCGGGGGTCTGGGTGGCGCCGGCCGCACCGGCACCGGCGACGGCGCCCTCGGGCAGGGCGTCGGCCAGCACGTCGCCGCCCGCCGCGATCAGGTCGGGCTGCGGGTCGTCGATCATGCGTCGCGCCAGCACCTCGGCCACAGGCGCGTGGCAGGCGCGGGCGCGGCCGGGGGCAAAGACCTCCAGCGCGGGGTCGATGCGGTCGCAGCCTTCGCGACGATAGGGGCAGCGCGGCTCGAAGGCGCAGCCCGATGGCGGGCGGCTCATGTTCGGGGGCTGACCGGGGATGGCGCGCAGGTCCTCATCGTCCTGATCGACACGCGGGATCGCGTCCAGAAGGCCCTGGGTGTAGGGATGCGTCGGTTCGGCAAAGATCGGGCGCACCGGCCCGGTCTCGCGGATGCGGCCGCCATACATGACCGCGACCCGTTCGCATGACCCAGCGACCACGCCCAGATCATGGGTGATCAGGATCATCGCCATGCCGAAATCGCGCTGCAGGTCCGACAGCAGCGCCATGATCTGCGCCTGCACCGTCACGTCCAGCGCGGTGGTGGGCTCATCCGCTATGAGCAGCTTGGGGCGGCACAGCAGCGCCATGGCGATCATCACCCGCTGCCGCATGCCGCCCGAAAACTCGTGCGGATAGAGGCGGATGCGCCCCTTGGCGTCGGGGATCTTGACCGCGTCCAGCATCTGCACGGCTTGCGTGACGGCATCGCGTTTCGACAGGCCCTTGTGCAGCGTCAGCACCTCGGCCATCTGGTCGGCCACCCGCATATAGGGGTTCAGCGAGGTCATCGGGTCCTGAAAGATCATCGCGATCTGTTCGGCGCGGATGCGGTTCAGCACCTTGACCGGGGCGTTCAGGATCTCCTGTCCGTCGAAACGGACGCTGCCGGAGGCCGCGCCGTTGCGCGCCAGAAGGCCCATGATGGCAAAGGACAGCTGCGACTTGCCGCTGCCGGATTCGCCGACGATGCCCAGGGTCTCGCCCGCATCGACCGACAGGGTCACGTCGTTGACGGCCCGCACCTCGGCATCGTTGGTCTGGAAGCGGACCGAGAGGTCACGCAATTCGAGAAGGGCCATCTCAGCGCTCCTTGGGGTCGAGGGCGTCGCGCAGGCCGTCGCCCACGAAGAAGAAGCCGAACAGCGTGATCACGAAGAAGAACAGCGGAAAGGCCAGCTGCCACAACGTGCCATAGTTCATCGTGCCCGCGCCTTCCGAGATCAACGCCCCCCAGCTGGTCAGGGGTTCCTGCACGCCCAGGCCAAGGAAGCTGATGAAGCTTTCCGTCAGGATCATCAGCGGCACCAAGAGCGTCGCATAGACCGCGACCACGCCCAGCAGGTTCGGGACGATATGGCGGATGATGATCCGGAAGGACGACACTCCGGTGGCGCGCGCGGCCTCGATGAATTCTCGGTTCTTGAGGCTAAGGGTCTGACCGCGAACGATTCGGCTCATGTCCAGCCAGGAGATCAGGCCGATGCCCAGGAACAGCATCGACATCGACCGTCCGAACATGACCAGCAGCAGGATCAGCACGAACATGTAGGGGATCGACATCAGGATATCGACCGCGCGCATCATGATCTGGTCGGTGCGCCCGCCGACATAGCCCGCCGTCGCGCCATAGAGCGTGCCGACGATGACTGCGATGGCCGCCCCCACGACGCCCACCATCAGGCTGATGCGGGTGCCCTGCACTACGCGGGCATAGAGGTCGCGGCCCAGATCGTCGGTGCCGAAGAAATGCCCGTTCTCCAGAGAGGGCTGGCCCATCTGGGCGACCTGTCCCATGACGCTGAAATCCAGTTCCTCATTCGACCACCGGGCGAACTGGCCGCCGAAGATCGCGAAGAGCGACACCAGCACCAGGATCGTCAGGCCCAGCATCGCGGCCCTGTTGCGGAAGAAGCGGCGGCGCGCGTCTGCCCAGGGGCTGCGGCCGCGGACCTCTGCCTCGACCATGCGGGCCGAGAGGGACTGCATCTTGGATTGATCGATGACCATGACCTAGTACCTGATCTTGGGGTCGATCCATGCGTAGAGCACGTCGACGACGAGGTTGAAGAGGATGGTCAGCGCGCCCACCAGGATGGTGACGCCCATCATCACGGCATAGTCGCGGTTCAGCGCGGAATCGACGAAGGCCTTGCCGATGCCGCCGGTCGAGAAATAGATGTCGATCACCACCGACCCGGTGATCATCGACACGAAGACCGGCCCCAGATAGCTGATGACCGGCAGCATCGCGGGCTTCAGCGCGTGGCGGATGATGACGCGATGTTCGGGCATCCCCTTGGCCCGCGCGGTGCGGATGTGGTTCGAGCCCAGCACCTCCAGCATCGACGACCGGGTGATGCGCGCGATCGAGGCCATGTAGCTGGTCGAGAGCGCGATGACCGGCATGATCCAGAAGCTGGGATCGTTGAAGCTCCAGCCGCCGCCCGGCAGCAGCCCGTACCACAGCGTGAAGACCAGGACCAACAGCGGCGCCATCACGAAGTTCGGCAGCACCTGCGCGCCGATGGACACGCCGACCGCCAGATAATCGACCCAGCTGTTGTGCCAGATCGCCGCCACCACGCCCAGGGCCACGCCCACGACGACGGCCGCCACGAAGGACAGGCCGCCATAGGTCAGCGTCACCGGGAATCCGCTGGCGATCAGTTGGTTCACGGTGCGGTCGGGATAGACGAAGCTGGGGCCGAAGTCGAAATGCACGACCACATTGACCAGATAGTTCCAGATCTGCAGCCAGAGCGGGTCATTCAGGCCGTACTGCGCCTCCAGGTTGGCTAGGACGGCCGGGGGAAGGGCGCGTTCGCCCGTGAAGGGTCCGCCCGGTGCCAGCTGCATCAGGACGAAGGAGAGGACGATCAGCAGCAGCAGCGTGGGTATCGCCACCGCCAGCCGTCGCAGGATGAATGCGAACATCGCGTGGGGCCTTCCCTGCGGGAGGGTTGAAACGAACGGGACCGGGGCAGCCTGCGCCACCCCGGCCCCCGGTCAGGATGCCACCTTACTCGGCGACGCGATACAGGTCCTTGGCGTACCAGGTGTTCAGCAGGTTCTCGCGCGGCAGGCCCTTGATCGCCGGGTTTATCATGTCGACATCGGCGTAGTGATAGACGAAGACCGCCGGGTGTTCCTCCGCCAGAATCTCCTCGGCGCGGCGATAGAGGGGCGCGGTGTCCTCGGCCGTGCGGGCGTCGACCAGCAGCTGATCGTATTCCTCGTTCGACCACTTGCCGCTGTTGTAGCCGTCGGTGCGGAACCAGTCGAGGAAGGTCGAGGCCTCGTCGTAATCGGCGCACCAGGCATAGCGCGCGATCTCGAAGTCCTGGTTCTGCAGGCGGTCGGTGTGGACGGCCCATTCGACGTTGTTCAGCTCGACCTCGATGCCCAGGGGGCGCCAGAACTGCTGGGCGGCGATGGCCAGCAGGCGGTGGCTGTCATCGGTGTTGTACTGCAGCTGGACCTTGACCGGGTTGTCGGGACCGTAGCCGGCTTCGGCCAACAGCTCCTGCGCGCGGGCCAGGCGGGCCTCCATCGGCATGTCCTTCATGCCGCCCTCGGGCGCGGCAAAGCCATCGATCGCCCAGTGCGTCCAGGTGTAGGCCGGCTCCTGGCCGCCCTGCAGGACCTGGTCCACGATCACCTCGCGGTTCAGCGACAGGGCAATGGCCTCGCGCACGCGGACGTCCTTGAGGACCTCGGGGCCCTTTTCCGACAGGTTGAACACATAGGCATAGGAGCAGCCGTTCGGCACCGACACCGCCGCGTCCGGGAACTGTTCGGACAGGCGGGGGAACTGGCCCGCGGGGATCTGGACGCGGTCCAGCTCTCCGGCCTGATAGCGGGTCAGGGCGACGTTGTTGTCGTTCACGGTGACGCCGCGCACGGTCTCCATGATCACGTTCTCGGCGTCCCAGTATTCGGGGTTCTTCTGGAAGACGATCTCGACGCCCAGATTGTGGCTGGCCAAGGTATAGGCGCCGTTGCCCACGATGTTGCCCGGCTGGACCCAGGCATCGCCCAGCTCCTCGACCACGGCGCGCGGCACGGGATAGGTCGTGGTGTGCGACAGGGTCTTGATGAAATAGGGGGTCGGGGTGGTCAGGCGGACCTGGAGGGTGCGGTCGTCCAGCGCGGTGACGCCCAGCTGGTCGGGGGTCATCTCTCCGGCGATGATCTGGGTGGCGTTCTGGATGTTCATCAGCTCCAGGTACCAGGCATATTCCGACGCGGTCTCGGGCGTCACGACGCGCTGCCAGGCATAGACGAAGTCATCCGCGGTGACCGGATCGCCGTTCGACCAGTTCGCCTCGCGCAGGTTGAAGGTGTAGGTCAGGCCGTCCTCGGAGACCTCGTGGCTCTCGGCCATGCCGGGGATCATCTCGCCCTGCGCGTCCTGGATCATCAGACCCTCGAACAGCGAGCGCAGCGCGTCCGAACCCTCGACATCGGTGTTCTTGGCCGGGTCCAGCGACTTGATCGCGTCCAGCAGCCAGTAGGTATAGGTCTGGTTCTCGGCCAGGGTCTCGCCCTCGGCGGGCTGCACGGCCCATGCGGGCAAAGCCAGCGCGGTCAGCAGGGCGGTCGTCGCGAAAAGCTTGGTCATCCCAACTCCTCCAAGTTGTGTATCGGTGTCGTCTCGCACCGGAATGGCGCGAGGTTTAGTGAAAGCGCGGGGCTGGGCAAGCGGCGTTTCGCGCTTTCCAACCGTCCCGCCCTGTGGAAAACAGTCCCGCATGACACGGTGCGGACATATCACCCTTGTGACCGGCGGCGCGCGGTCCGGCAAGTCGGCGCTGGCCGAACGTCTGGTGACGCGGCACGCGATGCCGCGCATCTACATCGCGACCGCGCAGGGCCGCGACGCGGAGATGGCCGAAAGAATCAAGGCGCATCAAGACGATCGCGGCGCGGGCTGGCACACGGTCGAGGAGCCGGTCGACCTGGTCGCCGCGCTGATGGCCACCGACGGGCAGGGCGTGCGCCTGATCGACTGCCTGACGCTGTGGCTCTCCAATTGTCTGGGATCGGCGGATATCGGCGCATTGTGCATGACGTTACGTCAGCAATGCTGTCCTGTCGTCCTTGTTACCAACGAACTTGGCCAGGGGATCGTCCCGGACAATGCGCTGGCGCGGCGGTTCCGGGACGATCACGGCCGCATGAACCAGGCCGTCGCGCAGGTCGCCGACGAGGTCTGGATGTCCATCAGCGGCATGCCTTTTCGCCTGAAACCCACGGAGACCGACCCCGATGCCCCGATTTGACGCGACCGCCGCCGATGCCGCCCTGGCCCGGCAGGCGCAGCTGACCAAACCTGCCGGATCGCTTGGCCGGCTGGAGGAGCTGGCGGTGTTCATGGCGGGCTGGCAGGGGACCGACCGGCCCGTGCTAAAGCGCGTGCAGGCGCTGATCTTTGCGGGCAATCACGGCATCGCGGCGCAGGGCGTGACGCCCTTCCCCCCGGCGGTCACGGCGGCGATGGTCGCGAACTTCCGCGCCGGGGGGGCCGCGATCAATCAGCTGTGCCGCGTGGCCGGGGCCGCGCTGTCGGTCGTGGATCTGGACCTGGACCGGCCCACCGCGGATTTTACCAAAGGCCCCGCCATGACCCCGGCCGAGGTCGCCAAGGCCATGGCGCGGGGGGGCGAGGTCGTCGATCCCGAGGCGCATGTCCTGCTGCTGGGAGAGATGGGGATCGGCAATTCGACCGTTGCGGCCGGGCTGGCCGCGGCGACCTTCGGGGGCCGGGCCGAGGACTGGGTCGGCCCCGGCACCGGCGCGCAGGGTGCAATGCTGGCGGCCAAGACCCGCGTCGTGGCCGAAGGGCTGGCCCGTCATTCCGTGACCGGCACCGCAGACACGCTGGCGGCGTTCGGCGGGCGCGAGCAGGCGGCGATCTGCGGCGCGGTGCGGCGCGCGGGAGAGCTGGGGATTCCGGTCATCCTGGACGGCTTCATCTGCACGGCCGCCGCCGCGGTGCTGATCCGTGATGACCCCGCCGCGCTGGCCCATTGCCTGATCGGCCATGAGAGCGCCGAGCCGGGCCACCGCCGCCTGATCGCCGCCCTGGGCATGCGGCCTGTCCTGTCGCTGGACATGCGGCTTGGCGAGGGATCGGGCGCGGCCGTGGCGCTTCTGGTACTGCGCGCGGCGCTGGAATGTCACAACGGCATGGCGACCTTCGCCGAGGCCGGGATTGTCTAGGCCCCGCCAGCTGATCCTGGCGCTGGTCTTCCTGACGCGGCTGCCGCTTGGCCGCCAGCTGCCGCCGCGCGCGATGCCGCTGTCCGAGGCGGCATGGGCCTTTCCGCTGGCAGGGGCGGTGCTGGGCGCGCTGGCCGGGCTGCCGCTGTGGCTGATGGGGCCGGGCCTGCTGCCCGCGACGCTGGCCGTGGCGCTGGCGGTCTGGCTCAGCGGGGCGCTGCACGAGGATGCGCTGGCCGATTTCGCCGATGCGGGGGGCGGACGCGACCGGGAGGACCGCCTGCGGATCATGCGCGAACCCACGATCGGCAGCTATGGTGCGGCGGCGCTGACGGCCGCGATACTGGTGCGCGTCGCGGCGGTGGCGGCTCTTGGTCCCGTGGCGCTGATCGGCGCGGTCGCGGCCGGGCGCGTCGCGCCGGTGGTGCTGATGCGCGCCCTGCCGCCCGCGCGCCGCGACGGGCTGGGACAGGGTGCGGGACGCCCGTCGCGGCGCGCGGTGCTGGCGGCGGGTCTGACCGGGGCGCTGGCCCTTCTGCTGACCGCGCCGGGGCCGGGGGCCGCCGCTCTGGCCATGGCGCTGGCCGCGGTCAGCGTCGTGGCGGTGTCGCGCCGCGCCTGCCGCCTGCTGGGCGGGCAGACGGGCGACGTGCTGGGCGCGTCGGCGGTGCTGGCGGAATGTGCGGCGCTGGTCGGCATGGCCGCATTGACCTAGGGGAAGCCTGCGGAAAAACTTGACCGGGCCGGACGGGTTGCCGCATATCCTGCCCGACAGAACGACCGGGTCAACCGGATCGCGGCCCCAAGGCCGCGCCTTGAGGGAGGAGCATATCATGGGTGGCCTTTTGGCCCTTTCACGCGGCATCGACCGCGTCACGTCGCTTGTCGGCCGCAGCGTCGCGTGGCTGATCCTGCTGGCCGTGGTCATCAGCGCCGTCAACGCGGTCGTCCGCAAGCTGTTCAGCATGTCGTCGAATGCCTGGCTGGAGGCGCAGTGGTACCTGTTCGGCGCCGCCTTCATGCTGGCCTCGGCCTGGACCCTGCTCGAGAACGAACACGTCCGCATCGACGTGATCTATGGCCGCTGGTCGCGCCGGGTGCAGCACTGGATTGACCTGATCGGCACCGTGCTGTTCCTGATGCCCTTCACCACGATCATGCTGTGGCTGACCTGGCCCGCGCTGATGGGCAGCATCCGCAGCGGAGAGATCTCGATGAACGCGGGCGGCCTGCCGCTGTGGCCGGCGCGCGCGATCCTGGTCGTGGGCTTCGGCATGCTGTTCGCCCAAGGGCTGTCCGAGATCGTCAAGAAGATCGCCGTCATGCGCGGCATCATCCTCGATCCGCACCTGTCGACAGGCCCGAACGAGGCCGCCATCCACGAGGCCGAGCTGATGCTGGCAGGCCGCACCGACCTGACCGACGAACCGGAGCGCCGCGCGTGATCGACCTCATTGCCCACAACCTTGCCCCCATCATGTTCTTCTCGATGGTGGCCTTCCTGCTGTTCGGCTATCCGATCGCCTTCGCGCTGGCCGCGAACGGGCTGCTGTTCTTCTTCTTCGGGGTGTTCCTGACGCCGCTGTCGGACCAGGTGAACCTGGGCTGGAACCTCCTGGGCGCTCTTGGCGACCGGGTTTTCGGCGTGATGCGCAACGACACGCTGCTGGCCATCCCGTTCTTCACGCTGATGGGGATCGTGCTGGAACGGTCACGCATGGCCGAGGAACTGCTGGACACCATCGGCCAGCTGTTCGGACCGGTGCGCGGAGGCCTGGCCTATGCGGTGATCCTGGTCGGCGCGCTGCTGGCGGCGACGACGGGCGTGGTCGCGGCCTCGGTCATCTCCATGGGGCTGATCTCGCTGCCGATCATGATGCGCTACGGCTATGACAAGCCGCTGGCGACGGGCGTGATCGCGGCCTCGGGGACGCTGGCGCAGATCATCCCGCCTTCGCTGGTGCTGATCGTGCTGGCCGACCAGCTGGGTCGGTCGGTGGGCGACATGTACAGGGCCGCCATGGTGCCCGCGCTGGCCCTGACCGGTGTCTACATCGTCTACGTCCTGATCCTGTCGATCCTGCGTCCCAGGTCAATGCCCCCCCTGCCGCTGGAGGCGCGCAGCCTGGGCGGCGGCGGCTGGTCGCTTCTGGTGGTCAGCCTGCTGGCGGCGGGCATCTTCTACCTGTCCAGCCGCTGGATGGAGGCGAATGGCGTCACCAACGCGGCCATCTGGGCGGCCACGCTGGCGGTTGCCGTCCTTCTGGTCCTCGCGGTCACCGACCGCGCCCTGGGCGGTCGCTGGCTGTCGCCGATGACGCGCGAGGTCATCATCGTGATGATCCCGCCGCTGGCTTTGGTCTTCCTGGTGCTGGGCACGATCTTCCTGGGTATCGCCACGCCCACCGAAGGCGGCGCGATGGGCGCCATGGGCGCTCTGATCCTGTCGGCCGTCAAGGGGCGGCTCAGCTATGACGTGCTGAACCAGGCACTGCTGTCCACCGTCAAGCTGTCGGCATTCGTGATGTTCATCCTGATCGGGGCAACGGTCTTCTCGCTGACCTACTACTCGGTCAACGGCCATATCTGGGTGCGCGACCTGCTGACGGCGCTGCCCGGCGGGGTCACGGGTTTCCTGATCGTCTCCTGCGTGATCATCTTCTTCCTGGGGTTCTTCCTCGACTTCTTCGAACTGGCCTTCGTCATCGTGCCGCTGCTAATCCCGGCGGCGAACGCGCTCGGCATCGATCTGGTCTGGTTCGGGGTGATCCTGGCGGTGACGATGCAGACCTCGTTCCTGACCCCGCCGGTGGGCTTCGCGCTGTTCTACTTGCGCTCGGTCGCGCCGCGAAAATCCTATCGGGACAAGGTCACGGGCCTGATGATGGACCCGATCACCACGCTGAACATCTATCGCGGGGCGGTGCCCTTCGTCGGGCTTCAGGTTCTGATGATCGCGGCGGTCATCGCCTTCCCGGGCATGGTCATGCACTACAGGGGACCGGTCGTGGACACCTCGAACATGCGGATCGAGATCCCGATGGGCGGTGGCCTGGGCGGAGGTCTTGGCGGTGGGCTGGGCGGCGGCGATGCCGGACAGTCGGGCGGCAGCGGCTTCGGCTCGCTTGGCGGTCTGGGCGGCTCGCCCTTCGGTCAGCAGCCCGCGCCGACCGCTCCTGCACCTGCGGTTCCCTCCCCCGCAAGCCCCGCTCCGGCAGGGACGGCGCCGACTGCGCCTGAACCTGCCGCCCAAACGCCGGCAGCGCCTTCGGGCGGTATGGGTCTGGGCTTCGGCGCGCCCCCGCCGGGCCTGTCGGGCAACTGATCGGGGCGGGCCGGGGACCCCGGCCCGCCCCGCTTACCGGACAAAGAAAAACCCCCGCGCAGTCTCTGCGCGGGGGTTTCCCGTTCCGATCCTGCCCGAGGATCAGCCGCCGACGGCCAGGGTGCCGTTGCGCTGCTGGATCATCATGAACGTGTCGAAGGTGTATTCCGCGGTCTGCTGGTACAGATACCAGTCGTCGCGGAACTGCAGCATGGCCTCGTACTGGGTCTTGAATGCCTCGTTCTCGGCCGAGACCTCGGCATAGACCTCATTGGCCGCGGCAAAGGACGCGGTCAGGATCTCCTCGCTGAACGAGCGCAGCTGCGCCCCGGTGCCGACCAGCTCCTTGAGGGCGGTCGGGTTCAGATAGTCGTATTTGGCCAGCATGTTCTGGTCCACGGCCTGCGCGCAGGTGCGGAACAGCGACTTGTAGGTCTCAGGCAGCGCGTCCCACTGGCCTTTGTTCACGAAGAAGCTGACCGTCGGGCCACCCTCCCAGAAACCGGGATAGTAGTAGTAGGGCGCGACCTTCTGGAAGCCCAGCTTGCTGTCGTCATAGGGGCCGACCCATTCGGCCGCGTCGATCGTCCCGCGCTCCAGCGAGGGATAGATGTCGCCGCCGGCGATCTGCTGCGGCACCACGCCCAGCTTCTCGACCACCCGGCCCGCCAGGCCGGAGATGCGCATCTTCAGGCCCTGCAGGTCGGCCAGGCTGTTGATCTCCTTGCGGTACCAGCCGCCCATCTGCACGCCGGTATTGCCGCCCGGGTAGCTGACCAGGTTATACTGCTCCAGGAAGGCGTTGTAGTTGTCGATGCCGCCGCCCTGATAGTTGTAGGCGTTCTTGGCACGCGCCGAGAAGGTGAAGGGCAGGTCGGCGCCGCAGGCGAAGGCCGGGTCCTTGCCCCAGTTGTAGTAGCCGACCGAATGCGAGCATTCGACGGTCCCGTCGGTCGTCGCGTTGATCGCGTCCAGCCCCGGCACGATCTCGCCGGCCGAGAAGACCTGGATCTTGAAGCGGCCGTCGGTCGCCTCGGACAGGCGCTGCGATATCTCCTCGGCGCCGCCATAGATGGTGTCCAGCGACTTGGGGAAGCTGGAGGCCAGGCGCCAGTTGATCTGCGGTGCTTCCTGGGCGATCGCCGGGGCCGCCAGGACGCTGACCGCCGCTGCGGCGGCACCGCCGATGGACGCACGCGTGATGAAGGACCGCCGGTCCAACGCTTTGGAATCTTTCATTCTGTCTCCCTCCGCTTGGGTCGGGGGGCCCCCTCGGCCCGCAATGTCCCACCCTGCATGGCCGACAGTTTAGCCCGGGATTCAGACCTGTCGAGACCTCTGTGATCGATTGGTCAAGTTATTTTGCCTGTCGGGTGCGGCACCGGCGCGTGGACGATTGTGCCTGCAAAAACGGCGCATTATCAGGGACGGTGCGACAAGGAGTCCCCCCATGCGCATCGACGACTGGCATCCCGATCTGTCCGCGCAGCCCGGACCGAAGTTCCGCGCCCTGGCCAACGCGCTGCGCGAGGCCGCACGGTCGGGGCTTCTGGCCCCCGGCACGCGGCTGCCGCCGATGCGCGACCTGGCCTGGCGGCTGAAGGTCACCACCGGCACCGTCGCGCGCGCCTATCAGGTCGCCGCCGCCGAGGGCGTGATCGAGAGCCATGTTGGCCGCGGCAGCTTCATCGCGGCACCGCGCCCGCGCCAGCCGGTGCCGCAGCCGCTGCTGTACGAGAGCGTCGATCAGGCGACCGTGCCAGGCGGGCCGGCCGACCTGCGCATCCCGCAGCTGCCCGATTGCGGCCAGGTGCAGCGCATCGCCGCGCATCTGACGGCGCTGGCCGAGGATCTGGACGCGAGCGTGCTAGACTATACGCCCCTCAGCCGCGATCAGGACTGCCGCGACGCGGTGCTGGACTGGATGGCGGTGCGTCCCCTTGGCACCGTCGCGCGATCGGATCTTGTGCTGACCCATGGCGGACAGCACGCGATCACGCTGGTCATGGCGCTGTGCCTGGCCGATCAGCCCGCCAAGGTCATGGTCGAGGCGCTGACCTATCCCGGCATCAGTCACGCGGCCCGGCTGATGCGCGCCCAGACCCTGCCCGTGGCGCTGGACGATCAGGGCGTGCGGCCCGACGATCTGGACCGCGTGGCGCGGGCCAGCGGGGCGCGGCTGGTCTGCCTGACGCCCTCGGCCCAGAACCCGACGTTGGCCGGGATGGGTGCCGCGCGGCGCGCCGAGATCGTCGAGATCGCGCGGCGCCACGATCTGCAGATCATCGAGGACGAGTGCTATGCCCCCAGCCCGCGCCCCGACGCGCCCGCCAGCCTGCGCGCGCTGGCGCCTGAGCGGGTCTGGCATGTCAGCAGCCTGTCCAAGATCATCGCGGTGGGGCTGCGCTTCGGCATGCTGATCTGCCCCGAGGGGATGGGGCAGGCGGGCCGCGTGGCCGCCCAGCACAGCCATATGGGCCTGTCGCAGCCGATCACCGGGCTGGTGACGCGGCTGATGCGGTCGGGTGACGCGTCACGCATCGCGCGCGAGGTCCAGGCGGAGGTCGAGCATCGCCTGGCCATGGCCGAGGAGGCGCTGGCGGGGCTGGACGCGCGCGGGCAGGCCGGGGTGCCGATGATCTGGCTGCCGCTGCCCGCGCCTTGGTCGGCCACGGATTTCGTGGCCCGCGCCGCCGCGGCGGGGGTCATCGTGCGGCCGTCATCGGATTTCTGCGGGCCGGGGCAGGCGCCCCTGCAGGGGGTGCGGATCGCGCTGAACGGGCGGATGCCGCGCGACCGGCTGATGGCGGCGCTGCGGACCCTTGGCCAGATGGCGAGGTCCGGCCCCGGGGTGGGGCCGGACTGAGGCGTCAGCGCAGGATGCTGCGGCCGGCGTATTCGGCGGTCGCGCCCAGCATCTCCTCGATGCGGATCAGCTGGTTGTACTTCGCCAACCGGTCCGAGCGGGCCAGCGAGCCGGTCTTGATCTGACCGCAGTTGGTGGCGACGGCCAGATCGGCGATGGTCGCGTCCTCGGTCTCGCCCGAACGGTGCGACATCACGCTGGTGAAGCCCGCGCGGTCGGCCATGCGGACGGCGTCCAGCGTCTCGGACAGGGTGCCGATCTGGTTGACCTTGACCAGCAGGCTGTTGCCGCAGCCCTTCTCGATGCCTTGGGCCAGACGGCGCGGGTTGGTCACGAACAGATCGTCGCCGACCAGCTGGATGCGGCCGCCCAGCTTGTCGGTCAGCATCTTCCAGCCGTCCCAGTCATCCTCTGCGCAGCCATCCTCGATCGACAGGATCGGATAGGCGTCGCAGAGCGCGGCCAGATAGTCGACGTTCTCGGCGGGGGACAGCGACTTGCCCTCGCCCTTCATCTCGTACTTGCCGCCCTTGAAATACTCGGTCGAGGCGCAGTCCAGCGCCAGCATGATGTCGTCGCCGGGCTTGTAGCCGGCCTTCTCGATGGCCTTCAGGATGAAGTCCAGCGCGTCGCGGGTGGACGACAGGTTCGGCGCAAAGCCGCCCTCGTCGCCGATGCCGGTGGAGAGGCCCGCCGCCGACAGCTCCTTCTTCAGCGTGTGGAAGATTTCGGAGCCCATGCGCACGGCCTCGCGGATGTTCTCCGCCGCGACCGGCATGATCATGAATTCCTGGATGTCGATCGGGTTGTCGGCATGCTCGCCGCCATTGATGATGTTCATCATCGGCACCGGCAGGATGCGCGCGGCCGTGCCGCCAACATAGCGGTACAGCGGCTGGTTCGTCGCGTCCGCCGCGGCCTTGGCCACCGCCATGGACACGCCCAGGATGGCATTCGCGCCAAGGCGGCCCTTGTTGGGCGTGCCGTCCAGCTCGATCATCATGGCGTCGATGGCGCGCTGCTCGGTCGCGTCCTCGCCCACCAGGTTCTCGGCGATCTCGCCGTTCACGGCGGCCACGGCCTCCAGGACGCCCTTGCCCATGTAGCGCGCCTTGTCGCCGTCGCGCTTCTCCACCGCCTCATGCGCGCCGGTCGAGGCGCCCGAGGGCACCGCCGCGCGGCCCATGGTGCCGTCCTCCAGCGTCACGTCGACCTCGACGGTCGGGTTGCCGCGGCTGTCCAGGATTTCACGGGCATAGATGTCGATGATGGCGGTCATGAGCACACTCCGGTTGATGCTTGGCGCCTTGTTAGCGCCGACAGACCGGTTTCGCAACGCTCACGGGAGGCGGATGCGCGCCCAGATCGGCAGGTGGTCGGAGGCGTCGCGCGCGCCCGCCTCGGTGAAGACGCCGGTCTCCAGGACCTCCAGGTTCGTGGACAGCGCCATGCGGTCCAGCCGCAGCCTAGGCAGGGGCGCGGGCCAGGACGGTCCCGGCGCCACCACGCGGAACCCGGCCAGCGATTCCAGCCCCCGGTCGTCGCGCCATTCGTTGAAATCGCCCATCATCACGATCTGATCCTCGGCGATGCGCGAGGCCTGCGCGGTGATGCGTGCCAGCTGCGCGCGCCGCGAGGACCGCGCGAGGCCCAGATGCGCGCCGATGACGGTCAGCCCCGGCAGGCGCAGGGCCACCGCGCCGCGCGGCTCCAGCCCCGGCAGGGGCAGGCGGCGCAGGTTGGCCTGGGCCGCCAGATGCGGGCGCATCAGGATGGTCTGGCCGTGCCAGCCCAGGCTGCTCTCGGTCGTGCCGTAGATGTCGGCGGGAACCAGCCCGGTCTCGGCCTGGATCAGCTTGCGGGGCAGGGCCTCGGGGCGGGCGCCGAGGCGGAAGTCCACCTCCTGCAGGGCGATGATGTCGGGGTCCAGCGCCCGGATGACGGCGAGGTTGCGCAGCGGCGCATGGGGCCCGGTCATGCCGCGGCATTTGTGCAGGTTGTAGCTGGCGATCTTGAGCATGGGGTCTCTACATCCTTGGGCGCATGGTCACGGGGAACGCGCGGCCCGCAAGGGGGCGCGCGCAATTCCGCGTCAGGTGCCGCAGAATGTCTGGCGAACCGCTTCCGCGGGGGCGGGGGGCAGGGCCAGGTCTGCCCAATCCGCATGCAGATCGTGCGGATGGGTCACGGCTTGGAACAGACGCTCGAACGGGGCCATGTTGCCTGCAACGGCCGAGGCGATGGCCTGCTCGATCCGATGGTTGCGCGGGATGCGGCGCGGATTGGCGCGCTCCATGACCGCCGGGTCGGGCGACAGCGCCTGCCAGTCGCGCGACCAGGCGTCAAAGCCCGCGCGGTCGGTGAACTCGTCCCGCGCCGTGCCGTCCGACAGCCCCGCGAAGACGCGCGTGAAATCGGCGCGTTCGGTGGCCATCAGGGTCAGCAGCCGCTCGATCAGCGCCTGATGGGCCGCCCCGTCGATGCCCAGCTTGGCACCGAAGCGGCGCTGCCACGCGGCCTGATAAAGGGGCGCAAAGCCGTGCACCGCCTTGGTCGCGGCCTCGACCGCGGCCTCCTCCTCCCCCATCAGGGGGATCAGGCAGGTCGCGAACTGCGCCAGGTTCCAGACCGCGATGTCGGGCTGGTTCGCCCAGGCATAGCGCCCCTGCCGGTCGATCGAGGAAAACACCGTCTGCGGGTGATAGCCGTCCATGAAGGCGCATGGGCCATAGTCGATCGTCTCGCCCGAGATCGCCATGTTGTCGGTGTTCATGACCCCGTGGATAAAGCCCAGGGCCATCCATTGCGCGATGGTCTCGGCCTGGGTCGCGACCACGCGCTCCAAGAGCGCCAGCGGGCCGTCTGCATCGGGATAGTGGCGCGCGATGACATGATCGGTCAGCGCCTGCAGCCGCGCCCGGTCGTCGCGCACGGCGAAGTACTGGAAGGTGCCCACGCGAATGTGGCTGGCGGCGACCCGGGTCAGCACCGCGCCGGGCAGGCCGCCATGGTCGCGCCAGACCTGATCACCGGTCGCCACCGCCGCCAGCGCCCGCGTCGTGGGCACGCCCATCGCGGCCATGAATTCGCTGACCAAGTATTCGCGCAGCACCGGCCCCATCCAGGCCCGCCCGTCGCCGCGGCGCGAGAAGGGCGTGGGACCCGACCCCTTCAGCTGGATGTCGAAGCGCGCACCGTCGGGGGCCACGACCTCTCCCAGGAGGACGGCGCGGCCGTCGCCCAGCTGCGGGACGAACCCGCCGAACTGGTGCCCCGCATAGGCCTGGGCCAAGGGGACGGCGCCGTCGGGGATGGCGTTGCCGGCCAGCATCTCGACCGTCAGGGCGTCGCGGTCCATCCCCAGCCTGTCGGCCAGCGCGCCGTTCAGCGCCAGAAGGCGCGGGGCGGTCACCGGGGTCGGGTCCACGCGGGCGTAGAACCCTTGCGGCATCCGGGCATAGCTGTTGTCGAAACGGATCATCGGGGTCTCCTTTGACCCTAAGATAGGGGCGCAGGGCGGCTTTGCCAGCCCGCGACCCTTGCACCGCAGGCGTCAAGGGCGTATCCGCATCCCGCAAAAGGAGCCTTTCACATGAAATTTCTCGACCTCGCCAAAGTCTATATCCGCTCGGGCGGGGGTGGCGCGGGCTGCGTGTCGTTCCGCCGCGAGAAGTTCATCGAATATGGCGGCCCCGATGGCGGCGACGGCGGCCGTGGCGGCGATGTCTGGGCCGAGGCGGTCGAGGGGCTGAACACGCTGATCGACTTCCGCTATCAGCAGCATTTCTTCGCCAAGTCCGGCCAGCACGGCATGGGCAGCCAGATGACCGGCAAGTCGGGCGATGACATCGTGCTGCGCGTGCCGGTGGGCACCGAGATCCTGGACGAGGACGAGGAGACCGTCATCGCCGACATGACCGAGGTCGGGCAGCGCGTGCTGCTGGCCAAGGGCGGCAACGGGGGCTGGGGCAACCTGCATTTCAAGTCGGCCACGAACCGCAGCCCGCGCAACGCCAACCCCGGACAGGAGGGCATCGAGCGCACGCTGTGGCTGAGGCTGAAGCTGATCGCGGATGCCGGTCTGGTGGGCCTGCCCAATGCGGGCAAGTCGACCTTCCTGGCGGCCGTGTCGAACGCGCGCCCCAAGATCGCGGATTATCCCTTCACCACGTTGCACCCGAACCTGGGCGTCGTGGGCGTGGACGGGCGCGAATTCGTGATGGCCGACATTCCCGGCCTGATCGAGGGCGCCAGCGAAGGCCGGGGCCTGGGCGACCAGTTCCTGGGCCATGTGGAGCGGTCGAACGTGCTGCTGCATCTGGTGGACGGCACCTCCGAGACCGTGGCCGATGATGCGCGCACCATCCTGACCGAGCTTGCGGCCTATTCGCCGGTGCTGATGGAGAAGCCGCGCGTCACCGCGCTGAACAAGATCGACGCGCTGGACGAGGACGAGATCGCCGAACGCCGCGCGGCGCTGGAGGCCGAGCTGGGCCATCCGGTGATGCTGATGTCGGGCGTCTCGGGCAGCGGCGTGACGGATGTGCTGCGCGCGCTGTGGACCGAGATCGAGCCGTCGCGCGCCCCGGCCCGCGACGAGGGGCAGGGGACGTGGCAGCCGTGAGCGCGCCCGCTCACGGTCCCGACTTGGCCGCGGCGCGGCGGCTGGTCGTCAAGATCGGCTCGGCGCTGCTGGTGGGGCCGGAAGGGCTCAGGGTCGAGTGGCTGCGGGGCCTCTGCGACGACGTGGCGGCCTGGCGGGCGCGGGGATGCGACGTGGTGCTGGTCAGCTCGGGCTCCATCGCGCTCGGGCGGCGGGTGCTGGGCCTGGCCGGCGGCGCGCTGCCGCTGGAGCAGGCGCAGGCCGCGGCCGCCGTGGGCCAGATCCGGCTGGCGCGTGCCTATGAGGAGGCGCTGGCCCCGCATGGGGTGACCACGGCGCAGGTTCTGCTGACGCTGGAGGACAGCGCCGACCGCCGCCGCTATCTGAACAGCCGCGCGACCATGCAGACGCTGCTGTCTCTGGGCGTGGTGCCCATCGTGAACGAGAACGACACGGTGGCGACCGACGAGATCCGCTTCGGCGACAACGACCGCCTGGCCGCGCAGATCGCCGTCACCTGCGGTGCAGATCAGTTGCTGCTGTTGTCGGATGTGGACGGGCTATACACGTCGAACCCCAAGACCGATCCCGATGCGCGGCATCTGCCGGTAATCGCGGCGATCACGCCCGAGATCGAGGCGATGGGCGGCGACCCGGTCTCGGGCCTGTCCAAGGGCGGCATGAAGACCAAGCTGATGGCGGCGCGGACCGCGGTGGCGGGCGGGTGCGCGATGGCGATTGCCGAAGGGTCGGTCTTCCGCCCGCTGTCGGCCGTTGCACAGGGAGCCCGCGCAAGCTGGTTCCTGGCCGAGGCCGATCCGCAGCTGGCCCGCAAGCGCTGGATCGTGGCGATGAAGTCCAAGGGCACGATCGTCGTCGATGCCGGCGCGGCCCGGGCGCTGGCGCAGGGCAAGTCGCTGCTGCCCGCTGGCGTCACCGCGATCATGGGCAGCTTCGGTCGCGGCGAGCCCGTCAGCATCGCCGGACCCGAGGGGCAGCATCTGGCCGCCGGGCTGATCCGGTACACCGCGGAGGAGGCCCGGCTGATCGCCGGTCGCCAGTCGGCCGAGATCGCGGGCATCCTGGGCTACCCGGGACGCGCCGCGCTGATCCATCGCGACGACATGGCGCTCTAGCACGCCGGTCGTCCTCAGCCCCCCACGATGCGCCGGGTCGCGACCGGATCGGCAGCCCCGCGCAGGCGCGGGATGCGGGCGGCCCCCTTGCCGGGTTCGGGCAGCGACAGCACCGCGTGGCGCAGCGCCAGGATCGCCTCGTCGCTGCTGCGGGGCAGATCGGCGGGGCTGATCGGCGCGCCGATGGTCACGCGATAGGGCTGGCGCGTCTTGTTCAGCACCTCGTTGAAAAGAGTCACGTCGCGCAGCGTCGGGTGGATCTTGTCAAAAAGATAGAACAGTGCCGAATTGCGCGCGCGGATGCGCAGCGGGATGACCGGCAGGTCGAACTTGCGCGCGATCATCGCGGCGCTGGCCATCCAGGGGCGTTCGTTCAGCGTCAGGCCGGTCCGCTTTGCCAGCCGCCCGGACGGGAAGATCAGCCCGAGACGGCCCGCCTCGATCGCGTCGCGGGTGTAGTCCATGGTGGCGCGCGTCTTGGCATGGCTGCGCTTCTCCAGCCGCCATTCGACGGGCGCGATCATGTCGATCATCTGCGGAAGCACGCGGATCATGTCGTGATTGGCATAGATGAACAGGTCGTCGCGCACCTGAGAGATGGCGGCGTTCAGGAAGATGCCGTCGGCGATGCCGGTCGGGTGGTTCGAAACGATCAGCGCCGGACCGGTGGCGGGGATATGCTCGATCCCCTCGACACGCAGGTCGCGCACGATCAGGTCGGTCATCCGGCGGAAGATCTCGGACGGGGGCAGGTCGCGGACCTCAGCGCCCAATTCGATGGTCCGGGGATAGCGCAGCAGGTGCATCATCCCCCATTTCGCCAGCCGGTGATGCGGCTTTCCGGAGAACAGCCATGGTGCGCGTTCCGCGATCAGCGGGTCCAGCCGCGCCTGCATGTCGGCGCGCGCCTGCTCGGTATTGCCCATCGCGTTCCCCTCACCGTCCCGCAGCCATCATGCGCGAGACCATTTCGCGTGTGTTCCGGCTCAAACCCTCCAGCGCGGCAATCCGTTCCAGTGCGGCCACGGCATGCTCCCTCCGGCCCGCGTCATAGCGCGGCCAGGTCTCGAAGGCGGTCGACATGCGCGCCGCGATCTGCGGGTTCGCGGCGTCCATCCGAGCCAGCCAGTCGGCGGTGAAGGCATAGCCCGACCCGTCGGCTGCGTGAAAGCCCGCATGGTTCGCCGCAAGTCCGCCCAGCAACGCGCGGAAGCGGTTCGGGTTCTTCCAGTCGAAGTCCTTGCGCGCGGCCAGCGTCTGCGCCACCGCCACGGCCCGGTCGGGCGGGGCGGCCATCACCTGGACCGAGAACCACTTGTCCATCACCAGGCGGTTGCCCGCGAACTCCTCGGCCATCAGGCGCAGCGCGGTCTGGGCGCGATCCAGCCGCACCAGAACCGAAAGGGCGGCCATGCGCTCGGTCATGTTGTCGGCGGTGCCGAACAGGACCTCGGCCCGCTCTCCGCCGTCGATGCGCGACAGCAGCCCGAGCGCCGCGATGCGCAGCGCGCGCCGCGCGGCCGAGGCGGCGTCGGGCCTGTAGTCGCCGGGCACCGACATCGCAGTGTAGAGCTCGGCCAGGGCGTCGCGATGCGCCTCGGCGATGCGCCGGGCCAGATCGCCGCGCGCCGCGTGGATCGCCTGCGGGTCGGGGGTCACGCCCCGATCGGACAGGCGGGTGGCGATCTCCTCCTCGCCCGGCAGGGCCAGGCAGAGGGCGCGGAAGGCCGGATCGGCGGCCTCGTCCGACATCAGCGTGCCGATGGCCGCGATGAAGCCCTCTCCCGCATCGCGGCCCTGCGCCAGGTCGGTCAGCGCGGAAAGCGCCAGCTCGCGCCCCGCCTCCCACCGCGCGAAGGGGTCGGTGTCGTGGGCCAAAAGGAAGGCGCGCGTGGCGTCGTCCATCTCCCGGCGCAGCACGACCGGGGCCGAGAAGCCGCGCAGGACCGACGCGACCGGACGGGCGCCCAGCCCCGGAAAGTCGAAGGACTGCCGGTCCTCGGTCATCTCCAGCACGGTCGTGGGCAGGATCTCGTCGCCGTTTGGGCCGATCAGGCCCACGGCGATGGGGATCACGCGGGCGGGCTTGTCGGGCTGTCCCGGGGTGGGCGGGGTCGCCTGCGCGAAGTCCAGCGTCAGTGTGCCGTCCTGCCAATGCTCCTGCATCGTCAGGTGGGGCGTGCCCGCATCGGTGTACCAGCGCGCGAACTGCGTCAGGTCGCGACCGGTCGCGTCCTCGAAGACCGTCAGCCAGTCCTCAATCGTGGCGGCGTCGCCGTCATGGCGGTCGAAATACAGATCCAGCGCGCGGGCATAGCCCTCGTCCCCCACCAGCCGCTTCAGCATGCCGATGACCTCGGCGCCCTTCTCGTAGACGGTCGCGGTGTAGAAGTTGTTGATCTCCTCGTAGCGGTCGGGGCGCGGGGGATGGGCCAGCGGGCCCTGATCCTCGCGGAACTGGCGGGCGCGCAGGACCTGCACGTCCTCGATCCGCTTGACCGCGGCGCTGCGCAGGTCGCTGGTGAACTGCTGGTCGCGAAAGACCGTCAGCCCCTCCTTGAGGCACAGCTGGAACCAGTCGCGGCAGGTGATGCGGTTGCCGGTCCAGTTGTGGAAGTATTCATGCGCGATGACGGCCTCGATGCGCTCGTAATCGGTGTCGGTCGCGGTGTCGGGCGAGGCCAGGACAAGCTTGGAGTTGAAGATGTTCAGCCCCTTGTTCTCCATCGCGCCCATGTTGAAGTCATCGACGGCGACGATGTTGAACACGTCCAGGTCGTATTCGCGGCCATAGACGTCCTCGTCCCACCGCATCGACTTGATCAGGCTCTCCATGGCGAAGCCCGCGCGGTCCTGATCGCCGGGCCGCACCCAGACATTCAGCGCAACGTCGCGCCCCGAGCGGGTGACGAAGCGGTCGCTGACCGCGACCAGATCCCCCGCGACCAGCGCGAACAGATAGGCGGGCTTCGGCCAGGGGTCGTGCCATTCGGCCAGGCCCGGCTCCTGCCGGACCGGGTTGCCGTTCGACAGCAGCACCGGCAGATCGCCCCGGACGGTCACGCGGAACATGGTCATCACGTCGGGGCGGTCGGGATAGAAGGTGATGTGGCGAAAGCCCTCGGCCTCGCATTGCGTGCAGAAGATGCCGTCGGAGAGGTAGAGGCCCTCGAAGGCGGTGTTGCCCTCGGGGTCGATCTTGACCTCGGCGGACAGGGAAAAGGGCGCGCGGGGCAGGGCGTTCGCGGCGATGGTCAGGGTCTGGCCGTCGCGGCGCATCTGCGCGGCCTCGACGGGCCGGCCGTCGATGTGCAGCGTTTTCAGGCGCAGTCCGGCGCCGCCGTCCAGCACCAGATCCTCCGGCACGGCACCGGGGCGCAGGTCCAGTTCGCTGCGCACCACCGTGCCGCGCGGGGCCAGCGTCACGTCCAGCCGGGTCTCGGTCAGGGTGAAGGGCCAGGGGCGATAGTCGGCAAGACGCTTCACCGGCTGCGGGGTCTGATCGGGCATCGCGGGCGGCCTCTCCTGAAAAATTGGGCATGGGCGGAACCCCTGCCCGATACCGGTGTTAATCGCCTGAACGCCGGCTCGCAAGGCGGGGTGTGGGCAGTGGCGATTGACAGCCGGTCGCCCGCGCGCCACACCCCTGCGACCTAACCCGGTCAAAAGACTGTCTGAATCGGAGACCTGCATGAGCTATGATCCCAACGACCCGAACCGAGTGAACCCCGGCGCGCCCAAGGAAACCTATGTCGAACCGGTCGAGCGCAAGTCGTCGGCCCTGCCTCTGGTCATCGGCGTGCTGCTGGCTCTGGCACTGGCCTATTTCGTGCTTCAGCGGTTCATGGCAGATGACACCGTCGTCGTCGACGGTGACACGACCACCGTGACCACCACCGAGACCGCACCCACGCCGGAGACTGCCCCCGCCGTGGTGACCGACGACACCGCCGAGGACGCCGCGGCCGAGGCTGAAGCCGCCGCCGACAACGCCGCCGCCGAGGCCGAGGCCGCCGCCGACAGCGCTGCCGAGGCGACCGAAAACGCCGCCAGCGACGCGGCCACCGCCGCCGAATCGGCTGCAGACGACGCTGCCGAGGCCGCCGACAACGCTGCCGAAGCGACCGGTGCTGCCGTCGACAACGCGCTGGAGAACGCCGGAGAGGCGGCATCCGACGCCGCTGACGCGGCTGCAGAAGCCGCCAACGACGCGGCCGAGGCCGTCGATGACGCCATCACCATCGAGGAGCCGGCCGAGACCACTGCGCCTGCGACCACCACGCCGGCCCCGGCGAACTGATACCCGCCACAGCTTGATTGCCAAGACCCCGGATGCGCACTGCATCCGGGGTCTTTTGCTGCGGAGGTCAGGCATTGTTCAAGATGACAAGAAGAGGGCACCTGCAGGTTTCGTTACGGCACCACGCAAGCCGGTCTTGTGAAACTTTCTTTCGCGATGCTATGTGTCGGGCAAGAGTATACAACAAGGTCGGGGGGCGACGACGCCATGAAGATTGGTGCGGTTCGAGAGGGGTTCGAGGGAGAGGCGCGCGTCGCGATCACGCCCGCCTCTGCTGGCCATCTGGCCAAGCTGGGACATGAGATCCACATCGAGAGCGGCGCCGGCGCCCGGGCCGGTTTCTCGGACGACGACTATCGCGCGGCGGGCGTCACGGTCGAGCCGGACGCGGCGGCGCTGATCGGGGCTGTGGACGTGCTGGCCAAGGTCCGTCAGCCGACCGAGGCCGAGATCGGCCAGATGCGCGACGGGCAGACGCTGATCTCGTTCTTCCATCCCGCGCAGAATGCCGATCTGCTGGCGCGCGCCAAGGATCAGGGCATTACCGCCATCGCCATGGACATGGTGCCGCGCATCAGCCGCGCGCAGAAGATGGACGCGCTGTCCTCGATGGCCAACATTGCGGGCTACCGCGCCGTGATCGAAGCCGCGAACAATTTTGGGCGCTTCTTCACCGGTCAGGTGACCGCGGCGGGCAAGGTGCCCCCGGCCAAGGTGCTGGTCGTGGGCGCGGGCGTCGCGGGCCTGGCGGCGATCGGGACCTCGGTCTCGCTCGGGGCGCAGGTCCATGCGTTCGACGTGCGACCGGAGGTCGCCGAGCAGATCGAGTCGATGGGTGCGGAGTTCGTGTTCCTGGAGTTCGACCAGACGCTGCAGGACGGGGCCGCGACGGGCGGCTATGCCGCGCCCTCCAGCCCCGAGTTCCGCGAGAAGCAGCTGGCCAAGTTCCGCGAGCTGGCGCCGCAGATGGATATCGTCATCACCACGGCGCTGATCCCGGGCCGGGACGCGCCGAAGCTGTGGACCGCCGACATGGTCGCGGCGATGAAGCCCGGCAGCGTCATCGTCGACCTGGCCGCCGAGAAGGGCGGCAACTGCGAGCTGACCGTCCCGGATGAGCGTTTCATCACCGAGAACGGCGTGGTCATCATCGGCTATACCGACTTTCCCTCGCGCATGGGCGCGCAGGCGAGCGAGCTCTACGGCAACAACATCCGCCATTTTGTGACGGACCTGACGCCCAAGAAGGACGGCGTCATCCACCACAACATGGAGGATGACGTCATCCGCGGCGCGACGGTGGTCCATGACCATGACGTGACATGGCCGCCACCGCCGCCCAAGGTCGCGGCCATCGCCGCCCAGAAGCCCAAGGAGAAAAAGAAGGACCTGACCCCCGAGGAGCGCCGCGCCGCCGAGGCCGCCGCCTTCAAGGCTGACACCGCGAACCAGATCAAACTGCTAGCCGGCGGCGGGCTGGTCGTCCTGCTGATCGGGCTGGTCGCCCCCGCCAGCTTCATGGCGCATTTCATCGTCTTCGTGCTGGCCTGCTTCGTCGGCTTCCGCGTCATCTGGAACGTGGCCCATTCGCTGCACACGCCGCTGATGGCCATCACCAACGCGATCAGCTCGATCATCATCCTGGGCGCGCTGATGCAGATCGGCTCGGGCTCCTGGTGGGTCGTTCTGCTGGGCGGGCTGGCGGTGCTGATGGCGTCGGTCAACATCTTCGGTGGCTTCATGGTCACCCGGCGCATGCTTGCCATGTTCCAGAAGTCGTAAGGGATCACGCGCATGGAATACGGATTCACAACCGCGGCCTATGTGGTCGCATCGGTGCTGTTCATCCTGTCGCTCGGCGGGCTGTCGGGACAGGAGAGTGCCAAGCGCGCCATCTGGTACGGCATCGTCGGCATGGCGCTGGCGGTGGCGGCGACGCTGTTCGGACCGGGCGCGGGCAACTGGTTCCTGTCGCTGGTCATGATCGCCATCGGCGGCACCGGCGGCTGGCTGGTCGCCAAGCGCGTCCAGATGACCGAGATGCCGCAGCTGGTCGCGGCGATGCATTCGCTGGTGGGCCTGGCCGCGGTCTTCGTGGGCTTCAACGCCCAGATTGAGCTGGGACGCGTCCTGCGCCTGCGCGCCGAGGGGATCGAGGCCGAGCTGACCGGCTTTGCCGCGCTTCTGGCCCACAAGACCCCGGCCGAGATCGCGATGCTGAAGATCGAGGTCTTCCTGGGCGTCTTCATCGGCGCGGTGACCTTCACCGGATCGGTCGTGGCCTATGGCAAGCTGGCGGGCCGCGTCGACGGCAAGCCGAAGAAGCTGCCCGGCGGGCACATGCTGAACGCAGGCGCGCTGGCGCTGTCGGTGCTGCTGGGCATCCTCTACTGCACGGGCGTGGGTCCGGCGGTGTTCTGGCTGATCCTGATCACGCTTCTGGCCTTCTTCATCGGCTATCACCTGATCATGGGCATCGGCGGTGCCGACATGCCGGTCGTGGTATCGATGCTGAACAGCTATTCGGGTTGGGCCGCGGCGATGATCGGCTTTACCCTGTCGAACGATCTGCTGATCGTGACCGGGGCGCTGGTCGGATCCTCGGGCGCGATCCTGTCCTATATCATGTGCAAGGCCATGAACCGGAACTTCGTCAGCGTGATCCTGGGCGGTTTCGGCGGAGAGACCGGCCCCGCAGCCGCGATCGAGGGCGAGCAGATCGCCATCGACGCGGACGGCGTGGCCTCCGCGCTGAACGAGGCGGACAGCGTGGTGATCGTGCCGGGCTATGGCATGGCGGTGGCGCAGGCGCAGGGTGCGGTCAGCGAGTTGACCCGCAAGCTGCGCGCGGCGGGCAAGACGGTGCGCTTCGCCATCCATCCCGTCGCGGGGCGTCTGCCGGGCCACATGAACGTGCTGCTGGCCGAGGCCAAGGTGCCCTATGACATCGTGCTGGAGATGGACGAGATCAACGACGATTTCCCGTCCACCGACGTGGTCATCATCATCGGGTCGAACGACATCGTGAACCCCGCCGCGCAGGATGACCCGAACAGCCCCATCGCCGGCATGCCGGTGCTGGAGGTCTGGAAGGCGAAGCAGGTTTTCGTCAGCAAGCGCGGTCAGGGCACCGGCTACAGCGGCATCGAGAACCCGTTGTTCTTCAAGGAGAACACCCGGTTGTTCTATGGTGACGCCAAGGACAGCATCAACAAGCTGCTGCCGATGATCGATTGATCCACGCCGTCGCGGCGGTCGTGACGGTCGCCGCGACGGGACGGGGCAGGGGGCGCGGCCCCCCTTCAGGGAGAGCCGAGTGAACCCCGCGACCGACCACCCGCTGCGCTATGCCCTGGTCAACGAGCTGCATGCGCGGCCGTCGCCCAGCATCGCGGCCCCCGCGACGGCGGTCTTTCTGGCCTTCAAGGAGCCGCGCAACGCTGCGAACCGCGACCGGGACCGCGATCAGGCGCATCTGGCGGCGCTGGTGGCGCGCCATGGCGGGCCGCGCCCCGATCCGCAGGGCATCCACTATCAGGGCAGGCTGGGCCGGCACGACCTGAAATGGGAGAGCCATACCGAGTTCGTGACCTATATGGCGATGGTGCCGGGTCTGCCGATCCGGCCCTTCGATCCGTCCGCGGCCGCGATCTTTCCCGAAGCTTGGCAGGACGACGCCCCCGGCAGGCGCGTCGCGGCCGTGATGATCCAGGTGGCCCAGCTGCCCGACGATCCGTCCGACCTGCTGCCGGAGCTGGATGGCTGGTTCGCGCAGGACAGTCTGGCGGTGATCTGGGTGCTGGACCAGAGCGCCCTGGTCGCCGGGGATTTCCGCATTGATTCGGACGGATTCATGCGCTTTGCCGTCTTCGTCCGTCCCGGCACCGGCGAGGCCCGGATCGGGCGTCTGATCCACCGGCTGGTGGAGCTGGAGACCTATCGCGCCATGTCAATGCTGGGCTTGGACCGCGCCCGCGATCTGGGCCGCCGCCTGAACGAGCTGGAGCCGCGCCTGACCGCCATCCTAGAGCGCATGACCGACGACGCGCAGCCCGCCGATCAACTGCTGCACGATCTTCTGGCGGTCTCGGCCCAGCTGGAGGCGCAGGCGGTTCAGCATTCCTTCCGCTTCGGGGCGAACAGCGCCTATGAGGCGATCGTGCAGGACCGCGCCGCCGCGCTGCGCGAGACGCGGTTCCAGGATCGCCAGATGCTGACGGAGTTCCTGCGCCGCCGCTATCAGCCGGCCATGCGCACGGCGAAATCCGCCGAACGGCGGCTGGCCACCATGTTGGAACGTGCCGCCCGCGCCAGCGAGCTGCTGCGCACCCGCGTGGATGTCGAGCGCAGCGCGCAGAACCAGAAGATCATGCGCCGCATGGACCGCCGCGCCGACCTGCAGCTGCGCCTGCAGCACACGGTCGAAGGGCTGTCGGTCGTCGCGATCAGTTATTACGCGGTCGGGCTGCTGGCCTATGCGCTGGCACCTCTGGCCGGTCTGTCCGGATTGGACAAGGCGCTGATGGTCGCGGGCCTGACTCCGGTGACGGTTCTGGCGGTCTGGTGGTCCATGCGACGCGTGCGAGCGCAGTTTCACGACCACGGCAGCGACGATTTGTAGCTTGTGGAGCGGCCCGCGGTTCGAGATAGATCAACCCAGAACCAACGGGAGAGATCTGATGCGCCTGACCCTTGCCCTGATCGCCACGCTTGCCCTGACCGCCTGCGGCGTTCCCTTCGTGCCGCTGATCTGATCTTTGAATTCTGGAGAAACCATGTCCAAAACCTTGACGATGTTCGGACTTTCTCACTGCTCAACCTGTCAGAAGGCGCAGGCAGCGCTGGAGGAGCATGGCTGGACCGTGGCCTTCCGCGATGTCCAGAAGGAGCCGCTGAGCGCCGATGAGCGCCGCGCTCTGGTCGATGATTTCGGCGACAAGATCATCAACCGCGCCAGCCTGACCTGGCGGGGCATGTCCGAGGAGGAGCGCGCCACCGATCCGGTCCAGATGATGGGCGACAAGCCGAGCGTCATGAAACGCCCGGCGATTCGCGCGGGCGATCAGCGCGTTATCGGGTGGACCGCGAATGTCAAGAGGGCATTGGTCGTTCCGGCCTGAAGGCCGGGGCAGGGGGTGCGGGGCAGGGCGCCCTGCGCCTCAGCCCTTGCAGCTGGACAGCGAGGCGATCAGCGGGCGGACCCCCGACAGATCGTAACCCGCGGCCGCCGCCTTGGCCAGGATCTCATCCTCGGGCAGCTTTCCGGCCTGCGTGAGCGCCCAGAGGACAGTGGAGCGGTTGCCCGACCGGCAATAGGCGATCACCGGCCCCTGACCCGCGGTCGCCTCGGCGAAGTCGCCGATCAGCTGCGGCGTGATCTGGCCCGGATGGAACGGCAGGTAGTGATAGCGCATCCCCGCCTGCCGCGCGGCCTCGGCCATGGCGTCGTGATCGATCTCGGGGCCGACCTCGTCATCGGGTCGATTGTTGATCAGCACCTTGAAGCCGGCCTCGGCCAGTGCCGGCACGTCCTCCGGCAGGATCTGCGGCGATACGGCGAGGTCGGGGTTGATTTGGCGCAGATCCATCGTGGGGCCTCTCATGATCGGATGATGTCGGTCTGGCGCGATCGCGCCCCGAATGTCAAGCCGGGCGCCTCAGGCCGCGATCGCTGCACCGACCAGACCGGGCAGCTGTTCGAACCGGTCGAAGACCGCCTGATGCGGCAGGTCCTCGACCGCGGTCATCCGGTATCCGCCGGAATACAGCAGCAGCGGCACGGGCACGGCCGCCGCGCAATGGGCGTCGAATTCGCTGTCTCCCACGAACAATCCGCGCGGCAACGCCGGATCGCACCCGAACTGCTGGAACGCCAGCCGCAGGGGTGCGGGATCGGGCTTGCGCTGCGGCAGGCTGTCACCACCGACGACCACCGGGAACAGTTGTGCGAGACCGAAATGCTCCAGGACATGGCGCGTCGGGACCAGCGGCTTGTTGGTGCAGATGCCCAAGGGGTGGCCGGCATCCGACAGTGCACCGAGCGCCTCGACCACGCCGGGAAAGACCCGGGTCAGCGCGGTCGCGTCGTGATAGCGGGCCATGAAGCCCGCGATCAGCGTCGGTCGATGGACCGGGTCGATGTGGCAGGCGGCGATGATGCGCGTCCACAGCAACTCGACCCCGCCACCGATGAAGCTGCGCACGCGCGGCAGAGGCAAGGGCGGCACCTGATGCTGGCGCAGGACTGTATTCACGCAGGCGTGGATGTCGGGCGCGCTGTCGATCAGCGTGCCGTCCAGGTCGAAGATGATGGGACAGCGGTCGCGCATGATCAGACCTTCCATTTGATCGAACAGCCGATGGACGCGATCTGGTCGCGCGGCCCCTGACCGGTTTCGGCGATCTGACGCATCGCCAGATAGAGGTCGCGCCGCGAATCCGGAGCCGCGGCGACGCGCGAGGATGCGTCCAGACGCCCGCGATACTGCAGCAGGCCGTCGGCGTTGTATCCGAAGAAATCGGGCGTGCATTCCGCACCATAGGCCCGCGCCACGTCCTGCGTCGCGTCGTGAAGATACGGGAAGCGGAACCCGTATTCCCGTGCCAGACGCGTCATGCGATCTGGAGCGTCGTCGGGATAGGCCTTGGCATCGTTCGCGCAGATCGCAGCCACACCCACGCCTTCGTCCATCAGCGCATGAGCATCGCGGACGATGCGATCCAAGATCGAGCGCACGTAGGGACAGTGGTTGCAGATGAACATGATCAGCGTCGCCTTGGGCCCGGCCACGTCGCGCAGCGATACGCTGCGCCCGTCGCGGTCCGTCAGGTCGAAGTCGTGCCACGGAGCGTCGAAGTCGCAGACTGGAGGTGATACGGCCATGCGATGTCCTGTCATAGTTCTGGTCGTTTCTGGCGTTTCAAACCGGTCGATGCAAGGCGTCCGGTAATGGTGCGTAACTTGACACGCGTATTATATAACATAATACAGATTATTGGTACCATACCTGCGCAGTGGTTATACCGCTTTCACACCTCAGGTTCTTCGCTCTTCCGCGCTGCTTCAAAGCCTATTATCGCCGAAAGCGCTACTATCCAAACAGTCCCATCAGAATTCTGGCTGTCATTGGGCCATAAGCGCTCATTATGCCTGCTGCACTGTTCCCGCATCCTGGACCGCCAGAGTCGCAAGTTGGATCGCTGCCCGCCGATCTGCAGCGACCGCGATGAAGCGCCCATTGTGGCAGAACCGCGCGCCGGGAATGCCCGATGCGGCCTCGAACGCCGCGTCGGTCAGACCTGCCCATGCCTCCGGCAAGTCCGTGCGCAGTGCGATGCCTTCGGGATCGCGGCGGATGCCGGTGATTGCCCAATCCGTCTCCCGCGGATGGACGACGAACAGCAGGTGATCGGCGCCTGCCTTGTCGATGGCCGCGCGGAAAGGCATGCCCATTGGCAGTTCCAAGATCGGGCTGTCGCCTGCGGCGGCGATGGCGTCCATCACCACGGCCTCGGCCCGCAGCTTGGCGGCCTTGCGGGCGATCGCCGCCTCGACGAAGGCGCGCGCGATGACCAGCGCCCGGTCGAAGGCAAGATCATCCGCCTCGGGGGTGCGGTCGTCGAAGACGGGCTTCAGGCTTTCCAGAAGCAGAGGCAGCGAGAGGTCCGCCAGTGGCCCGTTGGGCGACAGCGCGCCATTGTCCACCAGATCGATGGGCAGGACGAAATCGGTATCGAAGCCGGCGTGGATTGCGTCCACATCCCGCGCGGGGATGCCGGAGGCCCGGAGGTAATCCCGGCCGAACTGCCGCCATATCAGCCCGAAGGAGCTGCAAGGCTGGCCATCGTCGCGCAGCGGCGGGTTCTTCTGATGGTGGTCGAAGATCAGCCGCGCGGGGTCGTAGTCGCGTCCGACGTCATAGATCACCCGGTCCGGCGCCGGCGTGGTCCAGTCTGTATCGCGCGTCCGAACGATCCGGGCCTGCGGAAAAAGCCGGGTCAGGATCACGGAGGAGAGCAGTTCGTCGGCATGGAAGCCGCCGGAATGGGTGACGAGATGCGCGATGGTCATGGCCTGTCCTGAAAAGCAGATGACCGCCCGAAGGCGGTCAGCGATAAGTCGATGGCTTGCGAAACGCTTGCGCCGAACCGGGCGCAGATGCCCCTGCCCCGCAGCAACCATGCTCCGTTCAGTGCGTCCAAGGCGCGCGGCGGTCGGTCGCGAAATTCTCGCCATAGCCGCGCGGGCGGACGTTCACGGCGCGGCGATGCGGTTCCTGCACCACGAACTCCAAGCCCCGCTCGCGGGCATAGTCCTCGGCCTGCTTGCGCGTGTCGAAGCGCAGGCGGACTTGGCTCTGGGTGTCCCCGCTGCTGGTCCAGCCCATCAGCGGATCGACCTCGCGCGCGTCGGAGGGCGGGAATTCCAGCACCCAGCCTTTGGTCTTTGCGGTGCCGGACTGCATCGCGGTGCGGGCGGGCTGATAGATGCGCACGAGCATGGGATTTCCTTCGGATCGGGTCTGATCGTTATATCGCCAAAACCGCGCCGCGCTTCAAGGCCCGGCGTCGCCGGCACCGGCCAGATCGGGCATCTGGGCAAAGGGCGCGCTGAGTTCCGTCGCGCCCGTCCGCTTGTCGTGCAGGCAGACCGACAGTTCAGGCTCTTCCTGCCCTTCGCGCGTGGTCACCACCAGGGCAAGCGCCGTCATCTCGGTGCCGAACTCGTTGGCGTGGACGGCGACGCGGGCCTCCGGTGCGGCGGCGCGGGCGGCCTCGCCGCAGGTCTCGATCAGGCGCAGGCGCAGGGCCTCCCATGCGTCGTCCGAGGAGGCGGAAGCCAGGCCAGGGGTCAGCATCATTGCCGCAAGCAGAAATAATGTCCTAGACTTCATGGGTGACCTTCCGGAACCAGTTTCGCCGCCGCATGTTGGCCTTAAAACGACACGATGTCACATGAGAGGGACGTGATCATGACCGCACCTGCCCGTCTTGCCGCAAAGGCGCCGATCCTCGGGGCCCTCACGTTGTCGTTGGCCCTGGGCGCCTGCGGCGTCAGCCCGTACGATGTCGCCGCGACGCGCTGCGACGCGGCACAGCATCAGGCACTCGTGGGCCGCAACATCGGCGAGGTCTACCTGCCGCCCAACCTGCCCAAGCGCGAGGTGACCTCGACCAACGGCGGCGCGGAGGGGGTGATGACCCGCGACTATCGCCCGTCGCGGCTGACCATGTTCCTCGATCCGAAGGGCTGGATCGTCGCGGTCGCCTGCGGCTAGCGGCCGCGCTTGGAGCGCTTGTTGCCGCCGCGTTGACCCGCCCTGCCCGCGGTCGATCGTCCCGACGACTTGACCGCGGCCTCGGCGGCCTCCTCGATCACCGACTGGCGGGCCATGGGGTCGTCCGCGATGGCCAGATCGACGGCCTCCAGCCTCTTGACCTCGTCGCGGAGGCGCGCGGCCTCCTCGAACTCCAGGTTCTCCGCGGCTTTGCGCATCTGGGTGCGCATCGCGTCCAGATGCGCGGCCAGATTGGCGCCGATCAGCGGCTTGTCCACCTTGGTGGTCACGCGCGACTGATCCGTGTCGCCCTGCCACAGGCCCGCCAAGACGTCCTCGACATTCTTTCGGACGGTCTGGGGCGTGATGCCGTGCTGCTCGTTATAGGCGATCTGCTTGGCGCGGCGACGCTCGGTCTCGGCCATGGCGCGTTCCATGCTGCCGGTGATGCGGTCGGCATACATGATGACCCGCCCGTCGGCATTGCGCGCCGCCCGGCCGATGGTCTGGATCAGCGAGGTCTCGGAGCGCAGGAACCCCTCCTTGTCGGCGTCCAAGATCGCCACCAGCCCGCATTCGGGAATGTCCAAACCCTCTCGCAGCAAGTTGATGCCCACCAGCACGTCGAAGGCGCCAAGGCGCAGGTCGCGCAGAATCTCGATGCGCTCGATCGTGTCGATGTCGCTGTGCATGTAGCGGATCCTGATGCCCTGCTCGTGCAGGTATTCGGTCAGATCCTCGGCCATGCGCTTGGTCAGCGTGGTGACCAGCGTGCGGTAACCCGCGGCGGTGACGCGGCGCACCTCGTCCAGCAGGTCGTCCACCTGCATCTCGACCGGGCGGATCTCGATCTTGGGGTCCAGGAGGCCGGTGGGACGGATGATCTGCTCGGTGAAGACGCCGCCGGTCTGGTCCATCTCCCATTGCGCGGGCGTGGCCGACACGAAGACGGATTGGGGCCGCATCGCGTCCCATTCCTCGAACTTCAGAGGGCGGTTGTCCATGCAGCTGGGCAGGCGGAAGCCATGTTCGGCCAGCGTGAACTTGCGCCGAAAGTCGCCCCGATACATGCCGCCGATCTGCGGCACGCTGACATGGCTCTCGTCCGCAAAGACGATGGCATTGTCCGGGATGAACTCGAACAGCGTGGGGGGCGGCTCTCCGGGCGCACGGCCGGTCAGATAGCGCGAGTAGTTCTCGATGCCGTTGCACACGCCGGTCGCCTCCAGCATCTCGATGTCGAAATTCGTGCGCTGCTCCAGCCGCTGCGCCTCCAGAAGCTTGCCTTCCTCGGTCAGCTGCTTCAGCCGCATCGCCAGTTCCTGCTTGATGCCCTTGATCGCCTGCTGAAGCGTCGGGCGCGGCGTGACATAGTGGCTGCTGGCATAGATGCGGATCTGCTTGAAGCTGTCAGTCTTGACCCCGGTCAGCGGGTCGAACTCGGTAATCGCCTCCAGCTCGTTGCCGAAGAAGTCGAACCGCCACGCCCGGTCTTCCAGGTGGGCGGGCCAGACTTCGACCAGATCGCCGCGCACCCGGAAGGCGCCGCGCTGAAAGCTGGTATCCAGACGCTTGTACTGCTGGGCAACCAACTGGCCCAGGAATTCGCGCTGGTCATAGCTTTGCCCCACGACCATGTCCTGAGTCATCGCCGAATAGGTCTCGACTGAACCGATGCCATAGATGCAGCTGACGGAGGCAACGATGATCACGTCATCGCGCTCCAACAGCGCGCGGGTGGCGCTGTGGCGCATCCGGTCGATGGCCTCGTTGATCTGCGACTCCTTCTCGATATAGGTGTCGCTGCGGGCCACATAGGCCTCGGGCTGGTAATAGTCGTAGTAGCTGACGAAGTACTCGACCGCGTTCTCGGGGAAGAAGCCCTTGAACTCGCCGTAAAGCTGGGCGGCCAGCGTCTTGTTGGGCGCCAGAATGATCGCGGGGCGCTGCGTCTCCTCGATGATCTTGGCCATGGTGAAGGTCTTGCCCGTGCCGGTCGCGCCCAACAGGACCTGGTCGCGCTCTCCGGCGGCGACGCCCGCGACCAGCTCCCTGATGGCGGTCGGCTGGTCGCCTGCGGGGGCGAATTCGCTCTGCAGGACAAAGCGCTTCCCGCCCTCAAGCTTGGGGCGGGTCACTTCGATCGGACGCGCGACGGGCGCGTTGGTGTTGTTGTGACCCATGACTGTCCGGGGGTTCCTGATCCGTTCGGCTTGCCCCCAAGATGTGTCGCGCGGGCCCGGAATTCAACCGCGCTTCAGCCGCGCGGGCTGAAGTTCCGACCACCCTGCCCCGCCTGACAGCTCATCCGCCAGGATCTCGGCGGTGACCGGACCCAGGGTGAAGCCCTGATGCCCATGGCCGAAATGCGCCCAGAGGTTCGGCTGATCCGGCACCCGACCCACCAGCGGCAGCATGTCGGGCATGCAGGGCCGCCGGCCGGTCCAGGGTTCGGCCTCGACCGGGGCGCCGATGTCAAACAGCTCGCGTGCGGCCTTCTCGCCATGCTTCAGCTGCGGGGGCGACAGACGCGGATGGGGGGTCAGCTCGGCCGCGGTGGCGATGCGCAACCCGCGGCGCATGGGGGACAGGACGACCGAATTGCCGAAATCGGCGATCGGGTGATGGGGCGGCATCTCCGTGTGGTAATGGCGGTGATAGCCGCGCTTGTAGACCATCGGCACCTTGAGGCCGAAGCGCTGCGTCAGCATGGGCGACCACGGCCCAAGCGCGATCACGGCATGTTCCGCCTCGACCTCGTCGGCGCGCCAGCCGGCACCGTGGCGGTGCAGATCGCCCGCGTCCCCGTTCACGATCCGCCCGCCCTGCTTCTGGAACAGGGCCGCATAGCTGGCCACCAGCCCGCCTGGATCGGCACAGTTCCAGCTGTCCGACCAATGCGTCGCGCCCTCGACCTCGATGCGGATCGACGGCTCCATCGCGCGCAGCTCGGCTCCGGTCATCAGCCGCGCCTCGACCCCGAATTCGGTGCGGAAACGCTCGGCGGTCTGGCGGGCCTTCTCCATCTTGGCGGGGGTGCGGTGGATCTCGATATAGCCGTTGCGGCGGATGATGTTGTCCGCGCCCGACGCCGCGATCAGGGGGCCGTGGCGTTCGGTCGACTGGCGGATCAGCTTGCCCCAAGTAAGCGAGGCGCGCTTATGCGCCGCGGGCAGAGAGTTCAGCGCGTATGTCGCGACCGCGCCCAGCTGCGACAGCAGCCCCGAGGGCGTCCATTTCACGTCATAGCCGCGCCCAAGCGCGATCTGGAACAGCGCGCCCGGCGCGAGCGGCATCGCATAGGGCTCGACCGCCTCGGTCTGGATCAGGCCGGCATTGCCATAGCTGGTCTCGCGTCCCGGCACGCCGCGTTCGATGATGGTGACGTCATGCCCGCGCGCCTGCAGCGCCAATCCGGTCGTGACCCCGACCATGCCCGCACCCAGAACCAGAACCTCGGCCATCGCCGCCTCCATCGCTATCTTTCCTCAGCGATGCGGCGGAACGGTAATCCGGACAAGGTTTCTTCGGCGACCGCCCGAATCTTTGCAAGATTCAGGCGAAAAGCTCGTGGCAGAAGGTCAATCCTTCGATCAGCGCGTCCACTTCTGCCTGCGTGTTGTACATGGCAAAGCTGGCACGCGCGCTGGCGGTGATTCCCAGATGCTCCATCAGGGGCATGGCGCAATGGCTGCCGGCCCGCACCGCGATGCCCTTCTTGTCCAGGATGGTCGAGATGTCATGCGCATGCGCCCCCGCCATCGTCATGGAGAAGATCGCGCCCTTGTCCGGCGCGTCGCCCTGCACCTGCAGCCAGTTCAGGCTGTTCAGCCGCTGCCGGGCATAGTCGCGCAGGCTGCGCTCATGGGCGGCCACGTTCTCCATGCCCAGACCCATCAGGTATTCCAGCGCCGCGCCCAGGCCGATCTGGTTGACGATGCCGGGCGTCCCGGCCTCGAACTTCAGGGGCGGGTCGTTGTAGGTCACTGCATCACGGCCGACCGTGCGGATCATGTCGCCGCCGCCCAAGAAGGGCCGCATCTGGGCCTGCCGGTCGGCCCGGATCCAGATCGCGCCCGATCCCGACGGCCCGTAGAGCTTGTGCCCCGTGACGCAGTAGAAATCGGCGCCCAGGGTGCTCAGGTCCACCGGCATGTGCACAGCCGCCTGGCTGCCGTCGACGACCAGCGGCAGGTCGGTGCCTGCGCGGATGCCCGCGATGTCGACCACCGTCCCGGTCACGTTCGACATGTGCGTGACCGCGATCATGCGGGTGCGCGGCCCAATCGCGGCCAGCACCTTCTCGGCGGGCAGGCTGCCGTCGGGTTCGGGTTCGACCCATTTCAGCACCACGCCCTGCCGTTCGCGCAGGAAGTGCCACGGCACGATGTTGGCGTGATGCTCCAGCACCGACAGCAGGATCTCGTCGCCAGCCTGGAGGTTGGGCGCGGCCCAGCCATAGCTGACCAGGTTCAGCGCCTCGGTCGAGCCGGAGGTGAAGATCACCTCATCCTCGCGCGGGGCGTTCAGGAAACGGGCGATGATCGCGCGCACCCGCTCATAGTTCTCGGTCGCGAGGTTCGACAGGTAATGCAGCCCGCGATGCACGTTGGCATATTCGCCCTCATAGGCGCGGGTGATCGCGTCGATCACCACGCGCGGCTTCTGGGCGCTGGCGCCGTTGTCCAGATAGACCAGCGGGCGGCCGTTCACATGCCGCGACAGGATCGGGAAATCGGCCCGGACGGCCTCGACATCGAAACTCATTGCGGCATCTCCGGCATGAGGCCAAGCGCGGCCATGAAGAAGGACAGGATGAAACCCATCACCAGCAGCGTGCCGAACATCACCAGCAGCACCTTGGGCCCGCTGGTGAAGCCGTGCAGTGCCTTGGTGAACTGGACCGTCAGCCACAGGAACAGCGCGACCGCAAGGATGCCCAGCATCCCCGCCAGCGCGGGAAGCGCCAGCGACAGGACGATCTGGGCCAGCTGCACCATCAGCAGCATGACCTCGATCCAGACGGTCAGGATCAGCGCGTCCTCGAACCGGCCCCGGCCGCCGAACATCCGCCCGACCCCCGCCATCAGCCCCGCGCCCAGCACGATGGCCACCAGCTGCGTCGCGGCCAGGACCAGGGGCTGGCCGGTGATCGCCATGACCGGCGCGGCATCGTCCTGCGGCGCGCCCAGGATGGCCGTCGCGGCAAAGGCCAGGATGCCCGACAGCGCCACGGCCAGCACCAGCGCCATCCAGCGCACCGGCATGGGCAGGTTCAGCGCGATCAGCCACCGCGCCGCCTCCTCGGGCTGGCGCAGGGTCTGGACCGCCAAGGTCTTGAAGTCGTCACGGGTCATTTGCGTCTCGCCAGCGCCGCGATCCCGGCGCCCCAGATGAACAGGAAACCCAGGCCCGCAACGGTGCGGGTCAGGGTCAGGGCGGGCGACGGGCCGATCAGCCCGGCGACCAGCCCCGCCAGAAGCGTCGCGGGCGCCGCCGCCAGAAGCGCCCAGAACAGCGCCAGCCGCGCGTGCCGCGGCTCAAGCCGCCAGGGCGTCGCCCGGATCAGCAGGCCCGACAGCGCCGCCACGGCATAGGCGATCAGCGGCATCATGAACATGGTGCCCATGGCCGCACCCGCGATGCGCGCGTCCAGCGGCACCGACGGGTCCAGCTGCGCGGCCCGCGACAGGCCCGGCGTCTGCGCGACCAGCGTGATCAGCATGGCCAGCATCAGCACCGGCAGCTGCACCCGGTCGGGCATGTCGGCAAGGCCCCGCACCACCCGGCGCGGGGCCCACCAGCTTTCCAGCACGCGCAGCACCATGCCGCCGCGCGACGGACCTAGATCTGGGGTCGGGCGGTCAGCCACGCGTCCAGCCGTTCGTTGATCTCGTCGCGCAGGCTCTCGTCCTCGACCTCCTCCAGGGCGTCGGCCAGGAAGGACAGGACCAGGAACACGATCGCCCGGTCATGCGGCACCCCGCGAGAGCGCAGGTAGAACAGCGCATCCTCGTCGATCGCCCCGGTGGTCGAGCCGTGAGAGCATTTCACGTCATCGGCATAGATCTCCAGCTCGGGCTTGGCCAGGAACTGGCTGGCCTCGTCCAGAAGCAGCGCCTGGCTGATCTGATAGCCGTCGGTCTTCTGCGCGCCGGGCTTGACCAGGATCTTGCCTTGGAACACGCCGGTGGCACCGTTCTTCAGGACCTTCTTGAACACCTGACGGCTTTCGCCGCGCAGCGCGCCATGGGTCACGAAGACCGTGTCGTCGTGATGGAACGGACCCACGCCGCCATCGCCCAGAACCGCCGCTGCGACATGCGCGACCGCGTCGTCGCCGACGATGTCCACGACCGCCTCATGACGCATGGTGGTGCCGTTCACCACCAGGGCGAAACTTTTCAGCACGGCCTCCGCGCCCACGCGGGCGAACAGATGCGACAGGCCCACCTTCGGGTCCACGGCGCGCTTGGCGGTGATGTGGTGCAGCGTCGCCCCGTCGGCCAGATCGGCCTCGATCACGCCGTTCGACCGCGCCCCGACCATGCCGCTCTCCAGCAGGGTCAGGACCGCGCCGCTCTCGACGCGGATGACATGGTGCCACATGGCGTCGGCGGCCTCGGCCGCGCGGCGGTGCAGCACATGCACGGGCTTGGAGGGCGTGCCGGTCACGCGGATCAGGACGCCGTCGCGGGCGGCGGCGGTGTTCAGCGTGGCAAAGGGCCGCTTGACCGGGGTCTGGCCGACGGCTTCGAGCGTGCCGAACAGGCCCTCGGCCCAATGCCCGGGCCGGGCGGCGGCCAGGGTCTCGATCTCGATTCCCTCCAGCGCCAGCGGGTCCGAGGCGTCAGCGTCAAAGACGCCGTCGACGAACACCAGCGTCAGCTTGTCCCGCTCCGCGAACAGCGGCGATTCCGGTCCGCCGTCGATGGGCAGCGCGGTCGCCTGAGGCGCGTTGAAGGGGCGCGGGTCGGTATAGCGCCAGTATTCGTCGCGCGGTCCCGGCAGCCCCATCGCACGCAGGCGCGACAGCGCGTCGGCGCGTGCCGCGGCGAACCCGCCCTGCGGCAGGTCCAGCACGGCCAGCCGCGCGTCAAGCGCGCTTGCGGGACGGTCGGCGGGCTCGGGCGCCTTGGTCTTGACGGCCATCTCGGTCATCAGCCGGCCTCCGCCAGAAGATCGCCATAGCCGTTCTCCTCGACCTCGAGCGCCAGCTCGGGGCCGCCCGACTTGATGATGCGGCCGTTCGACATGATGTGCACCACATCGGGCTGGATGTGGTTCAGCAGGCGCTGGTAATGCGTGATGACCAGGAAGCTGCGGCCCTCGTTGCGCAGGGCGTTCACACCCTCGCTGACCAGGCGCATCGCGTCCACGTCCAGACCGCTGTCGGTCTCGTCCATGATGCACATGCGCGGCTCCAGCATGGCCATCTGCAGGATCTCGTTGCGCTTCTTCTCGCCGCCCGAAAAGCCCACGTTCACCGGGCGCTTCAGCATCTCGGGGCTGATCTGCAGCTCGCGTGCCTTCTCGCGCACGACCTTCAGGAAGTCGCCCGCCGACAGCTCGGCCTCGCCGCGCGCCTTGCGCTGCGCGTTCACCGCCGTGCGCAGGAAGGTCATGTTGCCCACGCCGGGGATCTCCACCGGATACTGGAAGGCCAGGAACAGGCCGGCCGCCGCGCGCTCCTCGGGCTCCATGTCCAGCAGGCTCTCGCCGTCCAGCGTCGCCTCGCCCTCGGTCACCTCATAGCCGTCGCGGCCCGACAGGACATAGGACAGGGTGGATTTCCCCGACCCGTTCGGACCCATGATCGCATGGACCTCTCCGGCGGGGACCTCCAAGGTCAGACCCTTCAGGATCTGTTTGTCCTCTTCCTCAAGCTTGACGTGCAGGTTGTTGATTTTCAGCATGTTTTCCTCAAACGGCGAAGGCGCCCCGGCGGGCGCCGATAGGGTGTGCGGCCGGACCCGCGGCCCGGCCTGAGAGATCAGCCCACCGAGCCTTCCAGCGAGATCGCGACCAGCGCCTGCGCCTCCATGGCGAACTCCATCGGCAGCGCCTGCAGGACCTCGCGGCAGAAGCCGTTGACGACCAGCGCCACCGCCTCCTCCTCGTCCATCCCGCGCGAGCGGCAGTAGAACAGCTGGTCGTCATCGACCTTGCTGGTGGTCGCCTCGTGCTCGACCCGGCTGGAGGTGTTCCTGACCTCGATATAGGGCACCGTATGCGCGCCGCACTGATCGCCGATCAGCAGGCTGTCGCACTGGGTATAGTTCCGGCTGTTCGTCGCGCGCGGGTGCATGCTGACCTGACCGCGATAGGTGTTCTGCGCCTTGCCGGCCGAGATCCCCTTCGACACGATGCGCGAGCGGGTGTTCCTGCCAAGATGGATCATCTTGGTGCCGGTATCGGCCTGCTGGTGGTTGTTGGCGATGGCGATCGAATAGAACTCGCCCTGCGATTCATTGCCGCGCAGGATGCAGGACGGGTATTTCCATGTGATCGCCGAGCCGGTCTCGACCTGGGTCCACATCACCTTGGCGCGGTCGCCGCGGCAGTCGGCACGCTTGGTGACGAAGTTGTAGATGCCGCCCTTGCCGTCCTCGTCGCCGGGGAACCAGTTCTGGACGGTCGAATACTTGACCTCGGCATCCTCCAGGATGACGATCTCGACAACCGCGGCATGCAGCTGGTTGGTGTCGCGCTTGGGCGCGGTGCAGCCTTCCAGATAGCTGACATGGGCGCCCTTGTCAGCGATGATCAGTGTCCGCTCGAACTGGCCGGTGTTCTCCGCGTTGATGCGGAAATAGGTGGACAGCTCCATCGGGCAGCGCACCCCCTCGGGGATGTAGACGAACGATCCGTCCGAAAAGACCGCGCTGTTCAGCGTGGCGAAGAAGTTGTCCGACTGCGGCACGACGCTGCCCAGATACTTCTTGACCAGCTCGGGATGCTCGCGGATCGCCTCGCTGATCGAGCAGAAGATGACGCCCGCCTTGGCCAGCTCGTCCTTGAAGGTCGTGCCGACGCTGACGCTGTCGAAGACCGCATCCACGGCCACGCGACGGCCTTCGGCGGGGGCGGTCTCGGCCCCCTCGACGCCCGCCAGGATCATCTGCTCCTTCAGCGGGATGCCCAGCTTTTCATAGGTCGCCAGCAGCTTGGGATCGACCTCGTCCAGGGACTTAGGCTTTTCCTGCATGCTCTTGGGACGCGCGTAGTAATATTGGTCCTGATAGTCGATCACCGGATAGTTCAGCATGGCCCAGCTGGGCTCTGTCATGGTCACCCACCGCCGATAGGCCTCCAGCCGCCAGTCCAGCATCCATTGCGGCTCGTTGTTCTTCTCCGAGATCAGGCGGACGATGTCCTCGGACAGGCCCTTGGGGGCATAGTCCATCTCGATCTCGGTGTTCCAGCCATACTTGTAGCTGCCCATGTTCTGCACGGTCTCGACCGTTTCGCGGTCGACGCCTTCGCGCACGTCAAGATCGGTGGTCGCCGTCATCATCGTTCCTTCCTCGGTAGAGCGGACCCCTGCCCGCCCGTTCCAGTCACGCCATTCCTGTCGCGCCAGCGTGAATACGCGTTTTCCCAGGCATCCGCAAATCGGTTGATCTGATCGTCGTCCAAAGCCGGACTTATCGAAATCCGGATCGCCGATTGCGAAAGCTGATCGTCAAATCCCATCGCCTGCAGGGCGCCGCTGGCCCGGACCTTGCCCGACGAACAGGCCGACCCCGCCGATATGGCAAAGCCCGCCAGATCCATCTGCATCACCTGGGTCTCGCCCTTCCACCCCGATGTAAGAAGGCAGGTCGTGTTCGGCAAGCGCGGGACGTCCTTTCCGACGATGACCGACTGCGGCGCGATGTCCATCAGCCGCGCCTCCAGCGCGTCGCGCCGCGCGCGCACCGCGTCCCACAGGCCGGCCTCCAGGTCGCGCTGCGCGGCGGTGGCGGCGGCCGCAAAGGCCAGGATGCCGATCAGGTTCTCGGTCCCCGCGCGGCGCCCCTGCTCCTGCCCGCCACCCCTGATCAGCGGCGGCAGGTCGGTGCCCTTCTTCAGGATCAGCGCGCCGATCCCCTTGGGCCCGCCCAGCTTGTGCGCGCTGACGAAACCGGCGGTGATGCCCAGCCAGTTGAACGCGAAGGGCACCTTTCCGAAGGCCTGCGTCAGGTCGCTGCTGTGCAGGCCCTGCGGCAGGTCCTGCATCACGCCGGTCTCGTTGTTGGCCAGCTGCAGGGTGCTGCGCGCGGGGTCGGTGACGGTCACGATGCCGCAGCCGTCCACCGCCAGATCGGTCTCGCACCAGACCTTGACGGCGCTGTGCTCGGTCGGCGCGCAGTGAAAGCCGCCCTGCGCCAGCACCATCGCCGCGGCCTCGGTCGCTCCCGCGGTGAAGACCACGTCGGCCCCGTCCGCCCCCAGGGCCACGGCCACCTGCTCGCGCGCGCGCTCCAGCGCCATCTTGGCCGCGCGCCCCTCGGTATGGACCGAGGACGGGTTGCCCGCGATCTCCAGCGCCTCGACGATCGCGGCCTTGACCTCCGGGCGCAGGGGCGTGGTGGCGTTCCAGTCCAGATAGGTCCTCATGCCAGGGCCTCCGCAATGCGGGCCGCCAGCCGGGCGGCGACCTCGGTCTTGGTCAGCCGGGGCCAGCTCTCGGCCCCCGCGTCGGAAATGATGGTGACGGCGTTCTCGGTCCCGCCCATGATGCCCGTGCCGGGGCTCACGTCATTCGCCACGATCCAGTCGCAGCCCTTGCGCAGCCGCTTGGCCGTCGCGTGGGCCAAGACATCGGTCGTCTCGGCGGCAAAGCCCACGACCAGACGCGGCCGCGCCGGCGCGCGGCTGATCCAGGCCAGGATGTCCGGATTCTCAGCCATGCGCAGGCTGGGCGGGCCGTCCGGACCCTTCTTGATCTTCTGCGCGCTGCCGTTCTCGACGCGCCAGTCGGCGACGGCGGCGGTCATCACCGCCGCATCCGCAGGCAGCGCCGCCTCGACCGCGTCGCGCATCTGCCGCGCGGTCTCGACCCGGATCACCGCCACGCCCTGGGGCGGCGGCACCGCGGCGGGACCGGTGACGAAGCTCACCCGCGCGCCCAGATCGCGCAGCGCCGCGGCGATCGCGGTCCCCTGTGCCCCGCTGGAGCGGTTGGCGATATAGCGCACCGGGTCGATCGGCTCATGCGTCGGCCCCGAGGTCACCACGACGTGGCGCCCCGCCAGCGGCCCGTCGCTCAGCGCGGCGCGGATCGCGGCCAGGATCGCCTCGGGCTCGGCCATCCGGCCGGGGCCGTATTCGCCGCAGGCCATGTCGCCCTCGTCGGGACCGACGGTCAGGATGCCGTCGCCCCGCAGCGCGGCCAGGTTGCGCCGCGTCGCCGGATGGTCCCACATGCGCACGTTCATCGCGGGCGCGATCAGCACGCGCTTGTCGGTCGCCAGCAGCAGGGTCGAGGCCAGATCGTTCGCCCCCCCCTGCGCCATGCGCGCCATCAGGTCGGCGGTGGCGGGTGCCACCACGACCAGATCGGCCCGGCGCGACAGCTGGATATGGCCGATCTCGGCCTCGGCGCCCTGATCCCACAGCGTGTCGTGGACCGGCTCTCCGGCCAGCACCGACAGGGTCATGGGGGTCACGAACTGCGATCCGGCCGCGGTCAGCACCGGCGTCACCGCCGCGCCCTCGGCCCGGATCAGCCGCACCAGGGCGGGGATCTTGAAGGCGGCGATCCCGCCGCCCACGATCAGCAATATCCGTCTGCCCTGCATGCCGCCCCCGCTGCGTCCTGCGCACCAGATAACCCCCCGCGCCCCTTGCCGCAAGGAAAGCCCGCCCGTTAACCTTTCCTTAAGGCGCATCCCGTTAACCATTGGCGAACCGTCGTGGAGAGCATCATGGTCGCCATCGCCTATTCAGTCGCCTTCGAGGGGATCGAGGCGCGCTTGGTCGAGGTGCAATGCGCCGTCGCGGCGGGCCTGCCCGGCTTCTCCATCGTGGGCCTCCCCGACAAGGCCGTCAGCGAGGCGAAGGAGCGGGTGCGCGCGGCCTTCGGCGCGCTGGCCATCGCCCTGCCGAACCGGCGGCTGACGGTCAACCTCTCGCCCGCGGACCTGCCCAAGGAGGGGTCGCATTTCGACCTGCCCATCGCGCTGGCCGTGCTGGCGGCGCTGGACCTGGTCCCGCGCGATGAGGTCGCGCGCTGCGTGGCCCTGGGGGAACTGGCGCTGGACGGCAGGCTGGTGCCGGTCGCGGGTGCCCTGCCCGCCGCCGTCGCCGCGGCCGAGGAGGACCGCGCGCTGATCTGCCCCGAAGCCTGCGGCCCCGAAGCCGCCTGGATCGAAGCCGTGCCGGTCCTGGCCGCCGGGACGCTGCGAGCGGTGGTCGATCATCTGACCGACCGCCGCCCCCTGAGCCCGGCCCGGCCCGGCCCGCCCGAAGCCCCGGCCCCGGTCGCCTGCCTGTCCGCCGTCAAGGGTCAGGAGCGCGCCAAACGCGCGCTGGAGATCGCGGCGGCGGGGCGGCACCATCTGCTGATGGTCGGCCCGCCCGGCGCCGGCAAGACGCTGCTGGCGCGCAGCCTGCACGGGCTGATGCCGCCCCTGACAGCGCGCGAGGCGCTGGAGACCTCCATCGTGCATTCCGTTGCGGGACAGCTGAAGGATGGACGCATCCTCCGCCAGGCGCCGTTCCAGGACCCCCATCACGGCGCATCGCCCCCCTCCATCGTCGGCGGAGGCCCGCGCGCGCGTCCCGGCCAGATCAGCTTGGCGCATAACGGCGTGCTGTTTTTGGACGAGCTGCCCGAGTTCCAGCCCCGTGTGCTGGAGGCGCTGCGCCAGCCCATCGAATCGGGCGAGGTGTTCGTGACGCGGACCGCGGCGCAGATGCGCTATCCGTGCCGCTTCCTGCTGGTCGCCGCCGCCAATCCCTGCCGCTGCGGCCATCTGGCCGATCCGGCCGGCGCCTGCGCCCGCGCGCCGGCCTGCGGGGCCAGCTATCTGGGGCGCATCTCGGGGCCGATGCTGGACCGGTTCGACCTGCGGCTGGAGGTGGCGGGCGTGCCCATCGCCGATCATCCGGGTGCGGCCACGGGCGAAACGTCGGCCACAGTCGCGGCCCGCGTGGCGCGGGCGCGCGACATCCAGGCCGCGCGCTTTGCCGATCATCCCGACGCGCGGGTGAATGCCGACGCCTCGGGCGCGCTGCTGGAGGAGATCGCGGCCCCGGACGCCGAAGGCCGCGCCCTGATCGCCGCGGCGGCCGACAGGCTGGGCCTGACGATGCGCGGCTATCATCGCGTGCTGCGCACCTCGCGCACCATCGCGGATCTGGCCGGGTCGGACCGGGTGCTGACCGACCACCTGCGCGAGGCGCTCAGCTATCGGCTGCCCTTCGTGGCGGGGGGTTAGCCCTTGGCGGCCACGCGCCGTTCGATCGCCTGCCAGATGGCTTCGGCGGCGTTGATGCCGTCGAAGCGCTCCAGCTCCTGGATGCCGGTGGGCGAGGTCACGTTGATCTCGGTCAGCCAGCCGTCGATGACGTCGATGCCGGTGAAGATCAGCCCCTTCTCGCGCAGGACGGGGGCCAGGCGGGCGCAGATCTCGCGCTCGCGCTCGGTCAGGCCGACCTTCTCGGCGCGCCCGCCGACATGCATGTTCGACCGCGCCTCGCCCTCCTGCGGCACGCGGTTGATGGCACCCACGGGTTCGCCATCGACCAGGATCACGCGCTTGTCGCCCTTGACCACGGCGGGCAGGTATTTCTGCGCGATCATCGGCTCGCGGTTGATGCCCGCGAAGGTCTCCAGAAGCGAGGACAGGTTCGGATCGCCCGGCTTCAGGTGGAACACCCCCGCCCCGCCATTGCCGTAGAGCGGCTTGACGATGATCTCTCCGTGACGCTCGCGGAAGGCGCGAAAGGCAGCTGGATCGCGCGCGATCATGGTGGGCGGCGTCAGGTCGGGGAAATCCAGCACCATCAGCTTTTCGGGGCAGTTCCGGACCCAGAACGGGTCGTTCACCACCAGCGTGCCGGGATGCACCCGGTCCAGCAGGTGCGTCGAGGTGACATAGCCCATGTCGAAGGGCGGGTCCTGGCGCAGCCAGACCACGTCGAACTCGGTCAGCTCGACCTCGGCCCAATCGCCAAAGGTGACGTGGTCGCCCTCGACGCGGCGCAGGGTCACGGGGCGGCCGCGCGCGATCACCCGGCCCTCGTCATAGCGCAGCTGATCGACGGTGTACTGGAACAGCCGATGGCCGCGGGCCTGGGCCTCCAGCCCGATGCGGAAGGTGCTGTCGGCGGTGATCGAGACATGCTCGATCGGGTCCATCTGCAAGGCGACGTAGAGGCTCATCCGGCCCTCCTGGCTTTTCCTGACGTTGTGGCGCGGCGCCTCGCGGGATGCAAGGCCGTCAGCCCGCCCCGAAGGCGTCGGGCATCAGCGCGACCCGCCCCGTCGCATCGACCAGCGCCACGTCGAAGCGCATCGGCACCTCGCCCAGGGCCCGCGCCTCGCAATAATCCAGCGCCGACAGCATGATCCGCCGCATTTGAGCGGGACCCAGGGCCTGCACGGCCATGTCGTGATCGCGCGCCGCCTTGACCTCGACGAAGACCAGGTCCGCGCCGTCGCGCAGGATCAGGTCGATCTCTCCGCCCCGGCCCCGCCAGCGCGCCTCCAGAAGCGTCGCGCCGCGCGCCCGGTAGTGGCGCAGCACCCCCTCCTCGGCCAGGCGCCCGGCCAGATCGGCGGTCCGGCCGCGACGGGCGCGCAGGGGGTCAGGCATCGTCGCCCTGCGCCATGCTCAGCGCCAGCTGATAGACGTCGCGGCGCGGCAGGCCCAGCTGCGTCGCCGCCTCGCGCGCGGCATCCTTGACCGACATGCGGCCCAGATGCCCGGCCAGCACGGCGCGCAGGCGGTCCTCGTCCATGACGGCCTCGGCGGGCCGGTCCAGCACCATCACGACCTCTCCCTTCAGCTCGGCCATGCGCGGATCGGCAGCCAGGGCGGCGGCCGTTCCGCGGATGACCTCCTCGAACTTCTTGGTCAGCTCGCGCGCGACTACGACGGTCCGATTCGGGTCAATCTCGCACAGATCCGCCAAGGTCCGGTTAACGCGGCGCGGGCTTTCGAACAGGATCAGCGTGCTGTCCACCGCCAGCCAGCGGCGCAGCCAGGTCAGCCGCGCGGCCTGGGTGGATGGCGGAAAGCCCAGGAACAGGAATCGGTCGCTTGGCAAGCCCGCCACCGACAGCGCCGCCAGCGCCGATGACGGCCCCGGCAGCGCATGGACCCGCGCCCCCGCCTGCGCCGCATCCAGCGCCAGGCGATAGCCCGGATCGGCCACCAGCGGCGTGCCCGCATCCGAGCAGTAGGCCACGCTCTCCTGCCGCGCCAGCGCCGCCAGAAGCGCGGGCCGCGCGCGGTCGCCGTTGTGGTCGTGATAGGCCAGGATGCGTCGGCCGCGCAGCGGGATGCCGTGGATGTCCATCAGGTGGCGCAGCACGCGGGTGTCCTCGGCGGCCAGCATGTCGGCGCTATTGAGCACATCCAGCGCGCGCAGCGTGATGTCGCGCGCCGCCCCGATGGGGGTCGCGACCAGATAGAGGCCCGGCGTCAGGACCGTCGCCTCGACATGGGCGCTCAGGCGGCGGGGCGGGTCAAGAGGGTCGCTGCGGGGCGGGGTCTGGGGGTCGGGCATCCTGTCTCCGGTTGCGGCCGGCGGCCGGGTCGGGCGGGCCGGGGCTGATTGCCATTCGAACGGACAGGACATAGGCTGCCGCCATCCGCGCCCGTCATAGCATATTGCAGGGAAGTTTCACATGTCAGCCTTCGTCACAAGCCGCCCGGCATCGGGCCTGCGCCATGTCCTCATGAAAGCCGCGACGGTGGCCTCGGCGCTGTTCCTGGCCGCCTGCGAACCCACCGGCGGCACGACCCAGGCCCGCGGCCCGGAGACCGGACCCCTGATCGACCCGTCCGAGCCGGTGCGCGTGGCGCTGCTGGCGCCGGGCGGGACCGGGTCGCAGGACCTGGAATGGCTGGCGCGCAGCCTGAAGAACGCGGCCCGCATGGCCGCCGCCGACGCGCAGGGCGCGACCATCGACCTGCGCGTCTATGACAGCGGCGCCTCGACCGAGAGCGCCGTGGCCCAGGCCAACGCGGCCGCCGATGCGGGTGCGCAGATCATCCTGGGGCCGCTCTTCGCGGAAGGCGCGAATGCCGTCGGCAACGCGATGAAGGCGCGCAACATCAACGTGCTGACCTTCTCCAACAACACCCAGGTCGCGGGCGGCAACGTCTTCGTGCTGGGCAACAGCTTCGAGAACATCGCCGACCGGCTGGTCGGATACGGCCTGTCGCAGGGCAAGCGCAACGTCCTGGTCGTAGCCGAGAACGACGTCGCGGGCCAGCTGGGCGGCCGCGCGATCGAAGCCGCGGTGGCGCTCAACGGTGCGCGTCTGGCGGGCCGGGTCGATCATCCGGTCTCGATCAGCGGCATCGACGGGGTGGTCCCGCGCATCGCGGAGGCCGCGCGCACCGGCCAGGTCGATGCGGTGTTCATGACCGCCAACAACCAGGCCGTGCTGCCCTATCTGACCGAAAGCCTGGCCGCGGCGGGCGTGCGCTCGCCCGGCACGCAGATGGTGGGCCTGACCCGGTGGGACCAGCCGGCCGACCGCCTCGGCATGCCGCAGCTGGCCGAAGGCTGGTTCGCGATCCCCGACCAGACGCTGCAGCGCCAGTTCGAGGCCCGCTATGCCCAGGCCTATGGCGAGGCGCCCCATCTGCTGGGTTCGCTGGCCTATGACGGGGTCGCGGCCATCGCCTCGCTGGTGCGCAACGGCCAGCGCAATGCGCTGACCTCGACCGGGCTGACGCAGCGCTCGGGCTTTGCGGGCGTGGGCGGGGTCTTCCGGCTGCAGCCCGACGGCACGGTCCAGCGCGGCCTGGCCGTGGCGACGATCCGGGGCGGCCAGCTGGTCGTGCTGGACCCCGCGCCGCGCAATTCGCGCGGGCTGGGCTCGTAAGCGTCGTGGCGGCGGCCTGAGCCGATGACGCAGCCATCCCTTGCCGCCGCCCCCCTGACGGCCATGGCCGACACGGACCGGCTGATCGCCGAACTGGACCACGCGCTGGCGTCGGTCACGGACGCGCGCGAGATCCGCGCGCGCACGGTCGCCACGCTGGCCCTGGCGCGGGCCGAGGGGATGGCCGCGATCGAGGCCGGGTTCGCCCGCCACCCCCGCGCCGCGCGCGAGACGGTGCGTGCCATCGCCATGCTGACCGACGCGCTGGTCACCGGCGTGCATCACGTCGCCACGACCCGCCTGCATCCCCAGCAATCGGCCTCCGAGACGCAGCGACTGGCGGTGCTGGCCGTGGGCGGTTACGGCCGGGCCGAGATGGCGCCCGCATCCGATGTGGACCTGCTGTTCCTGACGCCCTGGAAGATCACGGGCTGGGCCGAGAGCGTCGTCGAATCGATGCTCTACATGCTGTGGGACCTGAAGCTGAAGATCGGCCATTCGATCCGCAGCGTGGACGACTGCCTGCGCCTCGGCGCGGCCGACATCACCATCCGCACCTCGCTGGTCGAGCATCGGCTGGTCACCGGCCACGCGCCCCTGGCGCAGGAGCTGCGCGACCGGCTGTGGTCCGAGCTGTTCGAGCGGACCGTTCCCGAATTCATCGAGGCCAAGCTGGAGGAGCGCGCCGCCCGCCATGCCCGCCAGGGCGGCCAGCGCTATGTCCTGGAACCCAACGTCAAGGAGGGCAAGGGGGGCCTGCGCGACCTGCAAACCCTCTACTGGATCGCGAAGTACATCCACCGCGTGGACCGCGCGGTCGAGCTGGTCGATCTGGGCGTCTTCACCCGCGACGAGCATCTGGCCTTCTGGCAGGCCGAGGATTTCCTCTGGGCGGTGCGCAGCCACCTGCACCTGATCGCGGGGCGGCCCTCGGACGTGCTGTCCTTCGACATGCAGGTTGAGGTGGCGCGGCGCATGGGCTATGCCGACACCACCGCGCGCCGCGCGGTCGAGTATTTCATGCAGGACTACTTCCGCCACGCCACCCGCGTGGGCGAGCTGACCCGCGTCTTTCTGACCGAGCTGGAGACCCGCCACGTGCGCGCGGCCCCCTTCCTGGGGCGGCTGTTCCGGCGGCGGCGCAAGATGCGGCCCGGCTTCACCGATCAGCAGGGCCGCCTGTCCTATGCCGACGAGGCGCAGTTCCTGGCCGATCCGCTGAACATCCTGCGCCTGTTCGAGGAGGCCCTGCGCGCCGGCATCCTGATCCACCCCGAGGCGCTGCGCCTGGTGGCCGCGAACCTGCATCTGATCGACGACAAGGTGCAGTCCGACCCCGAGGCGATCCGCATTTTCATGGACCTGCTGCTGCGGCACGGGAACCCAGAACGCGCGCTGCGGCGCATGAACGAGCTGGGCGTGCTGGCCGCCTTCATCCCGGAATTCGAGCCGGTCGTGGCGATGATGCAGTTCAACCTGTATCACCACTACACCGTGGACGAGCACTCCATCCAATGCGTCGCCGCCCTGGCCGAGATCGAGCGCGGCGAGCATCCCGAGGACCTGCCGCTGTCGTCGGAGATCATCCAGGCGGGCGTGAACCGCCGGGTGCTGTATCTGGCGACGCTGCTGCACGACATCGGCAAGGGCCGCCCCGAGGACCATTCGATCCTGGGCGCGCGGATCGTGCGCCGCATCGCCACGCGCTTCGGCTTTGCCCAGGACGACATCGACACGGTCGAATGGCTGGTGCGCCACCACCTGCTGATGTCGGACGTGGCGCAGAAGCGCGACATCGCCGATCCGCGCACGCTGCGCGACTTCGCCAAGGCGGTGAAGACCAGGAAGCGGCTAGACCTGCTGCTGGTCCTGACCGTCTGCGACATCCGCGGCGTGGGTCCGGGCACCTGGAACAACTGGAAGGCCGCGCTGCTGCGCCAGCTGCACCAGGAGACCGCCGCCGCCCTGGACAACGGGCTGGAGGAGCTGAACCGCGACCGCCGCCAGACCGAGGCCAAGCGCTCGCTGCGGCACATGCTGATCGCCAAGGGCTGGGACGCCCGGAAGGTCCGGGCCGAGCTGGGCCGGCATTACGACGCCTATTGGCCGGGGCTGCAGACGGCGACGCAGGCGGCCTTCGCCGAGCTGCTGTCCGGCATCGGCCCCGACGAGATCCGCATCGATCTGCGTGCCGATCCGGACCGCGACGCGACCCGCGCGGCCTTCGTGCTGTCGGACCATCCGGGCATCTTCTCGCGGCTGGCGGGCGCGCTGACGCTGACCGGAGCGAACGTGGTCGATGCGCGCACCTACACGACGCGCGACGGCTATGCGACGGCGGTCTTCTGGGTGCAGGACAGCGAGGGTCACCCCTTCGCCGAGGACCGCCTGCCCAGGCTGCGCCAGACCATCCTGCGCACCCTGGCCGGAGAGATCGTCGCGCGCGAAGCCTTCGCCAGCCGCGACAAGCCCAAGAAGCGCAACCGCGAGTTCAGGTTCCCCACCCACATCACCTTCGACAACGAAGGCAGCGACATCTATACCATCATCGAGGTCGACACCCGCGACCGTCCGGGCCTGCTCTACGACCTGACGCGGACGCTGGCCGCGAACCACATCCAGATTGTCAGCGCCGTCATTGCGACCTATGGGGCGCAGGTGGTGGACAGCTTCTATGTCAAGGACATGTTCGGGCTGAAGCTGCACAGCGCCGCGAAACGCGACGGGCTGGAAAAGAAACTGCGCACGGCGATCGCCGATGGCGTGAAAAGGGCCGAGGCCGAACAGGCATGAAAAAGACAGGGCTGGTGCGGGGGTTCCTCTCCGTGGGTCTTTGGACATTGATCTCGCGTGCGTCGGGCTTCGTGCGCGACATCCTGATGGCGGCCTGGCTGGGCACGGGCGCAGTGGCCGAGGCCTTCCTCATCGCGCTGTCCCTGCCCAACATGTTCCGCCGCTTCTTCGCGGAAGGGGCGTTCAACACCGCCTTCATCCCGATGTTCTCGAAGAAGCTGGAGGACCCGGAGGACGCGCGGCGCTTTGCGCGCGAGGCCTTCTCGGGGCTGTTCCTGACGGTGCTGGCGCTGTCGGCAGTGGCGATGATCTTCATGCCCGGGCTGGTCTGGCTGATGGCCTCGGGCTTTGTGGGCGACGAACGCTTCGATCTGGCGGTCGAATACGGGCGCATCACCTTCCCCTATATCCTGATGATCTCAATGGCCTCGATGATCTCGGGCGTGCTGAACGCGAACGGGCGTTTCACAGCCGCCGCCGCCGCGCCCGTGCTGCTGAACCTGCTGTTCATCGTCGCCATGTATCTGGGCCGCTGGCAGGGCTGGGACCTAGGGCTGACGCTGGCCTGGGCCACGCCGGTCACGGGCGTGGCCCAGCTGGCGCTGGTCTGGTGGGACGCGCGGCGCACCGGATACACCTTCTGGCCGCACCGCCCGCGCCTGACCCCCGACATGCGCCGCCTGATCGCGGTGGCGCTGCCTGCGGCCTTCGCGGGGGGCGTGGTGCAGATCAACCTGCTGGTCGGGCGTCAGGTCGGATCGCAGTTCGACGGCGCGATCGCCTGGCTGTCCTATTCGGACCGCCTCTATCAGCTGCCCCTGGGCGTGGTGGGCGCGGCGGTGGCCGTGGTGCTGCTGCCCGAGCTGGCACGGCGCATCCGCGCCGAGGATCACGCGGGCGGGCAGACCGCCTTTTCGCGCGCGACCGAGTTCGGGCTGTTCCTGACCCTGCCCGCCGCCTTCGCCATCGCCGTCATCGCCGAGCCGATGGTGGCGACGCTGTTCGAACGCGGCGCCTTCACCGCCTTCGACACGCAGCAGACGGCGGCGGCGCTGGTCGTCTATGCCCTGGGCCTGCCGGCCTTCGTGCTGCAGAAGATCCTGCAGCCGCTGTATTTCGCGCGCGAGGATACCAGGACCCCGTTCCGCTTTGCCGTCATCTCGATGGTGGTGAACGCGGTGGCGGCCTTCGGGCTGATGCCGCTGTTCGGCTTTCTGGCGGCGGCCCTGGCCACCAGCATCGCGGCCTGGATCATGGTCGCGCAGCTGTGGTGGGGGACCCGCGCCATGGGTCAGGCAGCGCGCGCCGATGCGCGCCTGCGCCGCGCCTTTCCGCGCATCCTCCTGTCGTCGGCGCTGATGGCGGGGGCGCTCTGGGCGATGCGCGGCTGGCTGGAGACGGCGGGCATCGGGCGCGGCGCGGGGCTGGCGATCCTGGTCTTCGGGGGGGCCGCGATCTATTTCGCGCTGGCCATCGCAGTCGCGGGCTATCGCCCGTCCGAACTGCGCGCGGCGGTCCGGCGCGGCTAGCGCTGGCGCAGCTGCGCCAGGGCGCGCGCCAGCCCTCCGTCCACCAGCAGGAAGGACAGCGCGAAGCCCCAGCCAAAGCCCGCGATCTCGGCGATCCAGCCCAGGCCCGCGCCGCCGAAGACCAGCCCGAAGACCAGCTGGAACGCCAGCAGCATGCCGATCAGTGTGAAGGCGCGCAGACGGTTGGCGTTCTGCGCCGCCAGCCGCGTCCAGATCAGGAAGGTGAAGGCGCCCACCAGCCCATAGACGGCCGGATAGCCGCCGATCAGCGGCGCGGACCGCGCGCCCGTCGCCTGAACGACGGCCGCATAGACGGCCGCGCCGCCGATGGCCGACCCGAAGAACAGCGCCAGCACCGCCCAGGGGCGGAAGTTCTGCGCCACCATGTTGCCGAGCGCCAACGTGAAGACCACCACGAACAGCGCATGCGTCAGGCTGGCATGGACGAAGACGAAGGACAAAAGCCGATAGGCCTGGTCCAGGTCCACCGCGCCATAGGTCCAGGCGCGCTGCAGCAGTTCGGGCGGAAAGGCCGCAAGGCGGATCGCGGACAGGCGCAGCCCCACCCCTTCGGCCCCGCCGATCATGCCCATGGCGCCAAGCGCGAAGACGGCCTCCAGCGCGACGACCGGCAGGGCCAGCAGCCAGATGACCGGCGGCAGGGGGTTCAGGGGCGATTCGGGCAGGCCGGTGCGCATGGGCGTTCCTTGGGTTGCGAAGCACAGGACCAACCGCTAAGCCACGGGCCAGCAGATTCCAAGGCAGGCCCGTCATGTCCGACCCGATCGACACCCCCTTCCGTCCGCGCATCTTCTCGGGGATCCAGCCTTCGGGCGGGCTGACCCTGGGCAACTATCTGGGCGCGCTCAAGCGGTTCGCGGCCCTGCAGGGGGGCGCGGCCGAGACGGTCTACTGCATCGTCGACCTGCACGCGATCACCGTCTGGCAGGAGCCCGAACAGCTGCGCGCCCGCATCCGCGAGGCGGCGGCCGCCTTCATGGCGGCAGGCGTCGATCCGGCGCAGTCCGTGCTGTTCAACCAGAGCCAGGTCAGCGCCCATGCCGAGATGGCCTGGCTGTTCAACACGGTCGCGCGCGTCGGCTGGATGTACCGGATGACCCAGTTCAAGGACAAGGCCGGCAAGAACACCGAGAATGTCAGCCTGGGCCTGCTGGCCTATCCGGCGCTGATGGCGGCCGACATCCTGACCTATCAGGCCACCGCCGTGCCGGTGGGCGAGGATCAGAAGCAGCATCTGGAGCTGACCCGCGACATCGCGGCCAAGTTCAACCACGATTACGGCGTGAACCACTTCCCCATCACCGAGCCGCTGATCGAGGGGGTGGCCACCAAGGTCATGTCGCTGCGCGACGGATCGAAGAAGATGTCCAAATCCGACCCGTCGGATGCCAGCCGCATCAACCTGACCGACGATGCCGACACCATCGCCACCAAGATCCGCAAGGCCCGCACCGATGCCGACCCCCTGCCCGGTCAGATGGACGGCCTGAAGGACCGCCTTGAGGCGCGCAACCTGGTCAACATCTTCGCAGCCCTTGCCGACCAGACGCCGGATCAGGTCCTGGCGCGGTTCGAGGGTCAGGGCTTCGGCGCGTTCAAGCCCGCCCTGGCGGAGGTCGCGGTCGAGGCGCTGTCGCCGATCACGCGGCGCATGTCGGACTACATGGCCGACCCGGCCCAGATCGACGCCATCCTGGCCCAGGGCGCGGAGCGGGCCGACGCCATCGCCACGCCGATCCTCGAGCGCACCAAGGAGATCATGGGCCTGCTGCGCACCCGCCGCTGAGGTCCCGATCTTTTGCCGCTGCGGGGTTGCATCCCCGCGGCGGCTGCGGGTATGAGCGTCGCATCCGCATGGACCCGGTGAAATTCCGGGTGGCTCTTCCGGCCGCCGATCCGCCGGACAATTCGAACCGTGACAGATGACTGTCGGACCGCAGGCCAGCACGGCCCGGTCGGGAACGGATGACGCATGTTTTCAATGACGACCTACAAGAACGAATGGCTGGGCAATGTCCGGCCCGACCTGCTGTCGGGCCTTGTCGTGGCCCTGGCCCTGATCCCCGAGGCGATCGCGTTTTCGCTGATCGCGGGGGTGGACCCCAAGGTGGGGCTTTACGCCAGCTTCTCAATCGCGGTCATCACCGCCATCGCGGGCGGCAGGCCCGGCATGATCTCGGCCGCGACGGCGGCGACGGCGGTGCTGATGGTCACGCTGGTGCGCGAGCACGGGCTGGACCACCTGCTGGCGGCCACGGTGCTGGCCGGGCTGATCCAGATCGGCTTCGGCCTGCTGAGGCTGGGACGCTTCATGCGCTTCGTGTCGAAATCGGTGATGACCGGCTTTGTCAACGCGCTGGCGATCCTGATCTTCATGGCGCAGCTGCCCGAGCTGAACCCCGCGACGCCGGGCGTGGGCGCCTTCACCTATGTGCTGGTCGCGGCGGCGCTGGCGATCATCTACCTGTTCCCGCGCGTCACGCGGGCGGTGCCCTCGCCTCTCGTGGCGATCGTGGTGCTGACCGGGCTGGCCATGGCCTATGGCTGGGACGTGCGGACGGTGGGCGACATGGGCGCCCTGCCCGACACGCTGCCGGTCTTCCTGCTGCCCGACATCCCGCTGAAGTTGGAGACGCTGCTGATCATCCTGCCCTATTCGCTGGCGGTCGCGGTCGTGGGCCTGCTGGAGAGCCTGATGACCCAGAATCTGGTCGACGAACAGACCGACACCCGCTCCAGCCGGACGCAGGAATGCATCGGCCAGGGGCTGGCCAACACCGCGACGGGCTTCATCGGCGGCATGGCGGGCTGCGCGATGATCGGGCAGTCGATGATCAACGTCAAATCCGGCGGTCGGGGGCGGCTCTCGTCCTTCACCGCGGGGGTGGCGCTGCTGATCCTGGTGGTCGTCTTCGGCGACCTGGTCAGCCGCATCCCCATGCCCGCGCTGGTCGCGATCATGATCATGGTGTCTGTCGGCACGTTCAGCTGGTCGTCGCTCGGCGATCTGCGGCACCATCCGCGCACCTCCTCGGTCGTGATGCTGGCGACGGTGGCGACGGTCGTCTGGACGCACAACCTGGCCATCGGCGTCGGCGTGGGCGTGCTGCTGTCGGGCGTCTTCTTCGCGGCCAAGATCGCGCAGCTGTTCCGCGTGACCTCGACCCTGTCGGATGACGGGCGGCACCGCACCTATCGCGTGCAGGGGCAGATGTTCTATGCCTCCACCGAGGCGCTGATGGCGGCCTTCGACTTTGCCGAACCGCTGGAGACGGCGACCATCGACGTCTCGGACGCGCATCTGTGGGACATCACCGCGGTGCAGGCGCTGGACATGGCCGTGGCCAGGTTCCGCCGCACGGGCACCGACGCACGCGTGACGGGCATGAACGCGGCCTCGGCCACGCTGATGGACCGCCTGTCCATGCCGGACCGCCTGCCCGCGCATTGAGCGCCCTTGTCGGTCCGGCCTCAGCGGCCGGGCCGATCAGCCATCCGTCGGCGTGGTCAGCCCCAGATCGGCCATCTGTTCGGCGTCGAGGATGTTGATTTCGGCCGGCGGCGTGCGCAGCGCCAGGGGCATCAGCCGCAGATCGACCCCCATCTGCACCAGATAATCCATCACCCCGGCCTGGGCGCGCTGCAGGTCGCTGACCGCCATGAAGGCGGGCAGGATCGTGCTCTGGCCGAAGTAGTGCTGATGCACGCCCACCACGCCACCCGGCGCGACCTGCCGCTCGGTGCCGCCCGCCAGGATGTAGGGACAGGCCGACAGGCAGACCGCCCCGTCCGCGACCCGCGTGGCCATGCCCGCCGCCCGGATCGTGCGCCCGATGGCGAGCGCGTCCGACACCGATCCGCCGGAACTGTCCAGCGCCACCACGCTCGCCGTGGGCCGCGTCCGGTCCAGCCAGGCCGCGAAACGGTCCGCGTCGCCGGGCGCGATCTGGCCCACCAGGGTGATCGCGCCATCGGCCTCGGCGAAGTCCAGCGCCTCGGGCATGGTGCGCATCGCCGGGGCGCCGGGCTGGGCGGGGTCGGCCGGGCGCAGATCGGGGCGATAGGGGCGCACGCTCGGCCCTTGGGCGGGGGGCGCATAGAGGCCGGGGGCGGCACGGCCCGGCGCCTGCCACAGATCCAGCCCCACGATGGCCGCAGCCATCACGACCTGCGACAGCAGCACGGCCCGGATCGCGCGCTGCGGCGAGGAGAGCAGGCCCATCGCTCAGACCTCGGGGGTTGCGGGACGGGGGGCAGGCTCCGCATGCAGCGCCTCGTGCTGGCGCAGCAGTTCGGATGCGGCCAGCGCGGCGCGCAGCTCTCCGACGGTCATGCGGTCGTCGCTGTGCCCCTCGCCCCGGCCCGACCGGATCGCGGCCTGCACGACCATGATGACGAAGACCAGGACCGCGGGCAGAAGGTCGATGGCGATGGCCCCGGCCCAGGCCGGAACGAAGTTCCCCGCATAGGCGATGACCGCATCCGCCGCCGACATCGGCGTATAGAGCGCGTCATCCGCATCGGGCAGGGCCATGACCTCGGTCGCGGCCTGCGCCAGGGTCTGGGCGCGCTGCTCGACCAGACCCAGGACCGAGGTGATGGTGCTGGACTGTCCCGCCCGCGTGGCCTCGGTCGAGCCGTCCAGTTCCGGCAGCACGACGGCCTCGGACAGGTCCAGCGCGGCGCGTGCGACCAGTGGCGCGGGGTTCAGCTGGCGCAGCTGGGTGATCAGGCCCGCCAGCTGCACCGCGTCCTCGGAGAAACGCACGGTGCGGTCCTCCAGCGGGCCCGGCTCGACCGAGGTGCCGCGCATGCGCGACAGGATGACGTTGCCTTGGGCGAAGGTGTCCTCGATCGAGGTCTCGACCGCCAGCAGCTGATCCTCCAGCGCCTGCAGCTCGGACCCCTTCTGGGTCAGCACCCGGAACACCGCCCCGCGTCCGGAGAAGCCCGACAGCGTGCCGTCCGCCTCCTGTTCGGACAGGTCGCCGAAGCTCTGCCGGACGCGCGTCACGTCGCGCACCAGCGACTGCCCCGCGACCGCATTGGCATGCGCCCGCTCCAGCGAGGTCTGATAGCTCTGGACGGTCGCCGCCATGTGCGTCTCGACCGCGGCGGTGCCGGCCAGCGCCGCGGCGTTCAGCCAGGACGACATCGCCACGATCGCCACCGAGCCGAGCGCCATGGTCAGCAGCAGCCCTACGCGCGACGCGGCCGAGCGCACCGCCGGCAGCAGCCGCAGCATGTAGGACCAGAAGACGAAGATGCCGACCGACACGGCGATCGAATAGGCCAGCGCCGCGAAGGTGGTCCACAGGCCGGGACTGTCCAGCAGCGTGCGCACCCCCAGATAGGTATAGATGCCCGACGCCGCCGACAGCACCCCGAGCGCGGTCGAGGTGAAGCTGTCCAGCCAGTCCAGGTGCCGCTCTAGTTCCCGCGCATAGCGGTCGCCCATGCGGTCGCGCCCGGCAAGGGCCTGCGATGGGGGGCGAAGGTCGGGGTCGGTGGGGCGGGCATCCTGGGACATGCGGTCTCCGATCGGGCTGGGCTTGCGCACAGATAACCGCAGGAGGCCGGAAATCTCAGCCCTTCAGGCCGCGCGGGCGGTCACGCTTTCGGCATGTCCAGCGACGCGCCGTCGTCCTCGGGGCCCGCACCGGTCGCATCCCCCCTGCCGGCATCGCGCAGGCGGGCGCGGTCCAGCACCCGGATCGTGCCGCGGCCAAGATCGACGATCCCCTCGGCGCGCAGCTGCGACAGGGTCCGGTTCACCGTCTGGCGCGAGCAGCCGGCAAAGGCCGCAAGCTCTGCCTGGCTCAGCCGGATCTGCGGCGCGTCGGGGGTGGTCAGGGACAGCAGATGGATGCGGACGCGGTGCTCCGAAGCGTAGAACATCGCGATGGACTGCTGCCGGTTGTCGCGCGTCAGGCGGTCGTGAAAGATGGTCGCAAGGTTGCGGATCAGCAAGTCGTGCGGCATGTGCCGCATGATCATCGCGGCATTGACCAGCAGCAAGGTGCTGTCAGGCAGTGCGGTGCAGCCGGCAGCGCAGGTCCGGCCCGAGAACTGCTCGACCTCGCCCATCACCTCGCCTGGACCCGCCAGATGGGCCAAGACCCGATTGCCGTCGCGGTCAAGATAGCTGACCTCGATCCGGCCCTTCAGGATCAGATAGGCCCAGTCCGCGACCTCGCCCTGACGCAGGACCTCCAGCGGCTGCGAGACGGAGATCATGCGCGCCTCCGCAATCAGGGCGGACAGCCCGTCATGGGTGATGCCGGCGAGTATCGCGGGGCGCAGACGTCTGAGCAGGTCAAGGATGTCCGACCCGGCCGGGATGGACCTGGATATCCGCGCCGTCATGTCTGCACCGCCGCCCGAACCATAACGCGATGGTGACATCTTGCGCAGCGAGATGGAACCGCAAACTGCTACGGCGGGACCGTGATCCCGCCGCGACGCATCGTCGGGCGGGGCGGTTGATCGGAACACAGGGCGACAGGAACGATGCCCCGCTCCTGCCCCGACCTTAGCGCAGATCGCGCATCGCCGTCTGTCGCGGTGACGACAGAGCCGGTCTTTTCCCGCATCAGGCCGTCACGGACCATCGCACGGAGCGGCCGGCGTCACGGAACGATCGTCGCGCAGGCGCGCCCGCGGGCCTTGGACTCGTAGAGCCCCCTGTCGGCGATCGCCAAGATTTCGTCAGGGTGGGTGGGAACGGCATGCGTCCAGATCACGATGCCGAGGCTGGCCGAGGTCACCAGCGGCGCCAGATCCTTGGGCGACAGCGCCTCGATGGCGCGGATGATGCGCTGCGCCAGATGGCTCAATGCGGTGCGCGAGGTCATGCCCTTGAGGATCAGCACGAACTCGTCCCCGCCGATGCGGGCGGCGGTGTCGGCCTTGCGGATCTGCCCGCGCAGCACCTGGCCCACGGCGCGCAGCAAGTCGTCGCCCGCCTGATGGCCCAGCTGGTCGTTCACCTGCTTGAACTGATCCAGGTCCAGATGCACTAGGGCGAAGGGCTGCGGCCCTGCATCCGGCAGGTCGGAAGGCCGCAGCGCCTGCGCCAGTGCCTGCTCCAGCCCGCGCCTGTTGTGCAGCCCGGTCAGCGGATCGGTCAGCGCCTGCATCAGCGCCTGTTCGCGCGACTGCGCCAGCTGCGCGTTGAAGCGCGACAGCTCGGTCAGGACGCCGCGATTGGCCTCGTGCAGGAACAGCAGTTCCATCGCGAGGTCCGAGGGGGCGAAGTCGTCGTCGGTCAGCCCGGCGGTCCGGATGGCGTGATGAAGGCTGATGCCGAAGCCGAAGTTGACCAGCATGCTGCCGTCCTCGACGCGGATGCCGTGGCCGCGCAGGACGACGTCGCGGGCGCAGACCGCACGCAGGAACAGGCGTCGCCGCTGATCGATCGCGACACGCATCTCGGCCAGCGGACAGCCCGTCCGCCCGACGCGCGTCGGCGCCAGACGGCCGGGCAGGCCCTCCGAGAGGTCTGGAACCAGCTTGGCCAGCGTCGGCCCCACCGACAGGACCGTTCCGCCATCCTCCAGCCACAGATGCATCGGCAGAAGCTGCGCCAGCGCCCCGGTCCCCAGCTGCATGACGGCGTCCCGCAACGCCGCGGTCACGACAGCACCGTTCCGGCCGGAACCATGGCCTGCAGGCTGAACAGCCGCCCCTCGGCGAACTGCTCATCCCAGATGTCCACCCGGATCGCGGCTTCGTCCGCGGCGATCAGGCACAGCGCGCCATAATCATCCGCCATGCCTCGGATCAGCCCGATGAGGAAATGCTGCCAGGATTCGTCCAGATCCAGCATGATCAGCCAGACGCTCTGGTCGCCGGACGCGACCTCGATCGGCGGGACCACCAGATCGGGAAGGACCAGATGCGCGCGGCCCGGTAGTTCGTCCAGGCGCAGGAGGAAGTCCCGGAAGTCGCGCCCCGAGAAGCGCAGCAGGCGGCGGATCGGCTCGATCCGGGTCATCCAGCCGCCCAGATCCTCGATCATCTCGCCGCGCGGCTTGCTCAGGCGGAAAGCCGCGCGGTCGAGGCAGTCCGAGCCCGCGGCGAGGATCCCGCCGGACAGGCCGCCCGCCGCGACGGCCGTCTCCTCCAGCACCGCCTGGACCAGCCCCTCCCCGTAAGTGGAGCGGAGAAACTCCTCGATCGCGCGATTGATCAGACCGTTCATGCCCACCTCGATTCGAGCCGAGATTAGCGTCCGGGCGTAAACAAACCGGAAAGATGGTGGCGGAATTCCGCTAATCGGCGGTCCAGCCGTAGCTTCCCGGGCCGGAAAGCGCCGTCCGGGCGGCCATGACGTCCTGGGGCCGCAGCCCGAGGGCTTGCGCAAAGGCAATCACCCGGTCATCGTCTTCCGTCACGAAATCAAGAAGGTAGAGCGCGATGTCGGGCCTGTCCGCGAAATCCCGCATATCGGAGGGCTGCAGCCCCGCGCCCTCCATGAAGGCGCCGAGGTCTTCGGGGCGGTCCACCAGGGCGATCAGCACCTGCTGGGCCAGATCGGCCGCCTGTGTCACCGAATAGGCCATGTCGTCCCTCAAGTATCAATTTTGTGAGCACGTCGGAAATGAAACCCTTTGTTAAGCATTTTAGGCGAATTTGAAATGAGTAAGTCGGGGTTTTCTGGATAGGCCGATGACAGCACGCATCCTCATTGCAGACGGCGCATCCACGGCGCGGATCACGTTAAAGGTCCGCCTTTCGGCCGTGCGCTACGACGTCGTCGCGGCGGGCACGCGCGAACAGCTGGCGCGGCAGCTGGATGACGGGCTGCCGGACCTGATCATCATCAGCGGCGCCCTGCCCGACCTTCCGGCCGAGGCGTTGTGTTCCGCGATCTCCTGTGATCCGCGCCTGAACGAGGTGCCGATCCTGATGCTGGTCTCGGCCGAGGCGCGGCTAGCCGCGCTGCAGGCCGGCGCCACGGCGACGCTGGAGCCTGACAGCGGCGACGAGATCCTGCTGGCCCGTATCCGCAACATCCTGCGGCAGTGCGATGCTCCGGGCGATGCCGGCGTCGCGATGGGCATGGCCGAGGCGCCTGCGGCCTTCGCCCATGGCACACGCCCGCTGGTCGTCCTGGTGGCCGAGAGCCCCGCGCGCGCTCTGCGCTGGCGCAAGATGCTGTCGGATCGGATGAGCTGCCGCTTCGAGGTACGCGACCCCGACCAGGCCTTGGGCGCCGCCGCCGAGGGCCGTCAGGTCGATCTCTACCTGATCGCCGCCGACCTGCGCGAGCGTGGCGACGGGCTGCGCCTGCTGTCGGAGCTGCGCAGCCGGCACGGCTCGCGCGATGCAGGCTTCGTCATCGCCATCGCGCCGGACCGCCATGAGCTTTCGGCGATCGCCCTGGACCTGGGCGCGGGCGAGGTGATCGCCGACCTGCTGGACACGTCCGCCGCCGCCGAGGCCGCCGCCATGTCGCTGCAGATGCTGCTGTCGCGCAAGTCGCGTAGCGACCAGCGCCGCGCCGAGGTCCGCCGTCACATGGTCTGGGCGATGACCGATCCACTGACCGGGCTGCACAACCGCCGCTATGCGCTGCCGAAGCTGGCCGACATCGTGCGCGCCTCGGCACAGTCCGGGCGCAGCTTCGGTGTCTTCGCGATCGATCTGGACCACTTCAAGGCCGTGAACGACCGCCACGGCCATACCGCAGGCGATGCCGTCCTAGCCGAGATCGCCACCCGGATGCGCGACACGGTCGGCCCTGACGGCCTCATCGCGCGGATGGGCGGAGAGGAGTTCCTCGTGGTGCTGGGCGACTGTCCGACGGTACGCGCGATGCAGATCGCCGAGGCCCTGCGCCTCGCGGTGCAGGCGCGCCCGGTGCGGCTGCCGGGGGTCTCGGGCGGCGGACAGCTGCGCGTCACCGCCTCCGTGGGCCTTGCGCTCGGCCGGGGTGACGGCGACAGCTGGCCCGAACAGGTCGCGCATCTGGCGTTGGAGCAGGCGGACCGGGCCCTGCTGGCGGCAAAGGCCGCCGGGCGGAACCGCGTCGTCTGCGCGACGAAGCAGCATGCGGCATAGAGGGTGCTTTCCTCCGCTCGCCCCGGCCGGTAGGATCGCCGCGACATGACGATCCGCGGAGCACGCGCATGAGCCAGGCCACCGACCTCAGTCCGGACGACCGCCCGACCGGAGCGGCCATGCTGCGCGGCGCGCGCGGTCGCTGCCCCGCCTGCGGCGAGGGGCGCCTCTTCACCCGCTATCTCAAGGTCGCCGACCATTGCCCGGCCTGCGGCGAGGCCATGCACCATCAGCGCGCCGATGACGGCCCGGCCTATCTGACCGTGCTGATCGTGTCGCATCTGGGGGCACCGCTGCTCTTGGCCTCGTTCATCGCCTGGCGGCCCAGTGCCGCGACGATGATCTGGTCCTTCGGGATCGGCGCGATCGTGCTGTCGCTGATCCTGCTGCCGATCATGAAGGGCGGCATGGTGGGCCTGCAATGGGCGCGGCGCATGCACGGCTTCGACGACGGGGCAGCGCGGCGATGACGGTCGAGGGTCCGGCGATTCGCGATGCGGCGACGGTGCTGGTCGTGCGTCGGATGGACGGTCAGGACGCGGTGCTTATGGGCATGCGCGGTGCGGGGGCGGCCTTCATGGCGTCGAAATTCGTCTTTCCCGGCGGCGCGGTCGATCCGGGCGACGCGGATGTCGCGCTGGCCGGGTCGATTGGAGAGCCATGCCGCGCGCGTCTGGCCGATGGGCAGGGCCCCGGCCCGGACGCCATCGCGGCGGCCGCGCTGCGCGAGCTGGCCGAGGAGACGGGCCTGCTGATCGGAAGACCCGATGGCCACCCCTGCCTCTGGCCGGGATTCTCGGAGGCCGGGCTGACGCCGGATGCCTCGGCGCTGATCTATCTGTTCCGCGCGATCACGCCGCCGGGGCGGCCGCGCCGCTTCGACGCGCATTTCCTGGTGGTCGATGCCGACCGCATCCAGGGCGATCCGGACGATTTCAGCGCCGCCTGCGACGAGCTTTCGCACCTGCAATGGGTCCCGATGTCCGAGGTGCGGGCGCTGGACCTGCCCTTCATCACCGAAGTCGTGCTGGCCGAGCTGGGCGCGCTGCTGGCGCTGCGCGAGGAGGGCCAACCGCTGCGCCCGCCCGCGACGGTGCCCTTCTTCGACAATCGCGGGCCGGCGCCGGTGTTCCGCCAGATCGCCTAGCGACCCCGGAAGACAGGCTTGCGCTTCTGCAGGAAGGCGCCGACGCCTTCCGCGAAATCGGCGCTGTGCCCCGCACGCCCCTGCAGCCGCGCCTCGACCGCCAGCTGCTCGCCCATGTCGTTGCCGAACGAGGCCGCCAGCGCCTCGCGGATCGACAGGAAGGCTTGGGTCGGCCCTTGCGCCAGCGCCTGCGCGCGGCGGGCGACGCCGGCGTGGAACGCGTCATCGGGCAGCGCCTCCCAGATCAGGCCCCAATCCGCCGCCTGCCGGGCCGTCACGGGTTCGGCGAACAGCATCATGCCCATCGCCCGCGCCGCGCCGACCGCCCGCGGGATGATCCAGGTGCCGCCCGCATCCGGGATCAGCCCGATGCGTGTGAAGGCCTGGATGAAGGTCGCGCTCTCCGTCGCGATCACCACATCGGCGGCCAGCGCCAGATTGGCCCCGGCCCCGGCCGCGACGCCGTTCACCGCCGCGATGACCGGCACCGTGCAGCCGGTGATCGCGGCCAGCATCGGCTCGTATTCCTCGCGCAGGGTGCGTTCCAGATCGACGGCCGATGCCGCGTCGGTCAGGTCCTGCCCCGAGCAGAAGCCGCGGCCCGCCCCGGTAATGACGACCGCGCGCACGCCTTCGGGCAGGTGCGTCAGCGCGGCCGTGATCTCGGCGCGCATCCGGCCGTTCAGCGCATTCAGCGCCTCGGGGCGGTTCAGCGTCAGCGTCGCGACGCCCTCGGCGACGGACAGAAGAATGGTCTCGTAGGTCATGGCGGCCTCCCTTTGGCGCGGATCATGCAGGAAAGCGGCGCCGGGGAAAGCGCGACCCCGCGTCAGGGACGGCGCATGATCTCGTCCAGGCGGCGCTGTTCCTCCGGCTCCAGCGCGGTGACGCTCTCCTGCGCGCGGCTGCGACCGCGCAGGAAGCCCGCGGCCGTCAGCGCCGCGACCAGCCCCATCAGCGGCGCAGCCAGCCACAGGATCAGGTTCGCGCCCTGCGCGCGCGGCTCGAACAGGACGAACTCTCCGAAGCGGTCGGCGACATTGTCGATGACCTCGGCGTCGCTGTCGCCCGCCACCAGACGCTCGCGCACATAGAGCCGCAGGTCGCGGCTGATGGGGGCGTTCGATTCGTCGATATTCTCGCCCTGACAGACCGGGCAGCGCAGCTTCTGTGAGATGTCGCGCGCGCGCGATTCCAGCGCCGCGTCGGGCAGGATCTCGTCGGGCTGTACCGACAGGACCGGCGTCGCCGTCAGCACCACCAGCAGCGACAGGGCGGCGCCGATGCGGCGGGCGGGCCTCATTCCGCAGGCACCGCGCCGCGCCGGACGGTCTTGGCCGCCCCCGCCGCCACCCGATAGCGCCGGTCGGTCAGGCTGATCAGCCCGCCAAGCGCCATCAGCATCGCCCCGCCCCAGATCCAGTTCGCGAAGGGCTTGATGTAGGTCCGCACCGCCCAGCCCCCGCCCGGCTGTTCGTCGCCCAGCACCACATAGAGGTCGCGCCACAGGCCGTAATCGATCGCGGCCTCGGTCGTGGGCATGCCCTGGACCGGATAGACGCGCTTTTCCGGGTGTAGCATGGCGACGGGGCGGCCGTCGCGGCTGGCCTCGATCACCGCGCGCTGCGCGAGATAGTTGGGGCCGTCCGCCCGGTCCACGTCGCGCAACACCAGGTCATAGGCGCCGACGCGGAACGGCTGGTCGATCTGGGCGACGCGCACGTCCTCGACCTGCCAGGCCTGGATCAGGGCCACGGCCAGGAAGGTCACGCCCAGGCCCGCATGGGCCACGGCCTTGCCCCAATCGGCGCGCGGCAGGCGCAGCAGGCGCCCCGCGCCCGACGATCCGGTGCGCAGCCACAGATCGGCCAGCGCGCCGAAGATCAGCCAAGCCCCCAGCCCCGCCCCGATCACCGCCAGTGCCGAGTGACCGGTCGAGACCGCGAAGACCAGGAGCATCACCGCCGCCGTCAGCACCGCCGGGCCGCGCAGGGGCCGCAGGCTGCGCGCGAGGCCCGCGCGCTTCCACGGCATCAGCGAGCCCAAGGGCAGCGCGATGGCCAGCACGATCATGAAGGGCGTGAAGGCTTGGTTGAAGAAGGGCGGCCCCACGGACAGGACCCTGCCCCAGACCATCTCCGCCAAGAGTGGCCAGATGGTGCCGACGAAGACCACGAAGGCCGAGACCGCAAGAAGGACGTTGTTCAGCACCAGCGCCCCTTCGCGCGAGACCGGCGAGAAGACCCCCTTGGCGGTCATCGCCGAGGCGCGCAGCGCATAGAGCGTCAGCGCGCCCCCGGTGAACAGGACCAGGATCGCCAGGATGAAGATGCCGCGTTCGGGATCGTTGGCGAAGCTGTGGACCGAGGTGATCAGCCCCGAGCGCACGATGAACGTCCCGATCAGCGAAAAGCCGAAGGCCAGGATCGCCAGGAGGATCGTCCAGCTTTTCAGCGCCTCGCGCTTTTCGACGACGATGGCGGAATGAAGGAGCGCGGCGGCCAGCAGCCACGGCATGAAGCTGGCGTTCTCGACCGGATCCCAGAACCAGAAGCCGCCCCAGCCCAGCTCGTAATAGGCCCACCACGAGCCGAGCGCGATGCCGATGGTCAGGAACACCCAGGCCGCCAGCGTCCAGGGCCGGACCCACCGCGCCCAGGCCGCATCGACGCGCCCCTCGATCAGGGCGGCCACGGCAAAGCTGAAGGCCATCGAGAGCCCGACATAGCCGAGATAGAGGAAGGGCGGATGGAAGGCCAGGCCCGGGTCCTGCAGCAGCGGGTTCAGGTCGCGCCCGTCGAAGGGCGGATTTCCCATGCGCCAGAAGGGGTTGGAGGTGAAGATGATGAAAGCGTAGAAGGCCACCGTGACCGAGGCCTGCACGCCGAGGACGCGGGCGCGCAGGCTGGGCGGCAGGTTGCCCCCGAACAGCGCCGCCGCCGCCCCGAACAGCGCCAGGATCAGCACCCAGAGCAGCATGCTGCCCTCATGGTTGCCCCAGACACCGCTGATCTTGTAGATCAGCGGCTTGGCGGTGTGGGAGTTCTCGTAGACCAGCCGGACCGAGAAGTCGGAGGTCACGAAGGCCACCGTCAGCGCCCCGAAGCTGACCGCGATCAGCGCGGCCTGCACCAAGGCCGCGGGACGCGCGCTCTCCATCCAGCCGTGCCAGCCGCGCGCCGCGCCGACCATCGGCACGATCATCTGGAAGATCCCGACCGTGAAGGCCAGGATCAGGGCGAAATGGCCAAGCTCTGCGATCATCTGCGGCAATCCCTCTGCTGGCCTCGCAGCATAGGGATACGCGAAAGGGGGGGAAAGCCCCCCCTTGGTCCCAGCCCCGTCCTTCGGCGCCCGCGGCTGCGGCCTAATCGCGCAGGCCCGCGACCCAGTCCCGCAGCGCGGAATTGTCGGCGAAATCGTCGTCCGGGCGGACGACGCGGGCCGGCTGGCCGGTGGGGACCACGGTCGTCTCCTCGGTGACGCGGGCGGGCCAGACCCGGTGCCGGAAGTGATGCGCCTCCCGCGCCCCGAAATAGAACCCCACGATGGCGCCCAAGAGCCACCACAGGGGTTCGGGCACACGCTGCAACCCCTCCATGCGGATGCCGAAGCCGATCGGCTCGACCATGGCATAGATGAACAGCCCCATCGTCCCCAAGGCCAGCAGCGGTCGCGGCAGGCGGTTCAGACCGTTGACGAAGCCGTCGAACCAGCCCTGGCGCGGCACGGCGAACTCCTGCCCGTGCTGGGCGATGGCGCGGGCATAGGCCTCCTCGTCCAGCTCCATGCGGCGCGTGGCGTTCTGGGTGAAGACCTCGGCCATGCCGGTCGCGGCGCTGCCCAGGGCGGTAACGGTCGGCGCGATGCCGATGAAGCGGTCGATCAGGCCCATTTCGCGGTCCTTTCGCGGTGCTCTGCTTGGGTCAGGTGATAGCGCGGCGCGATGAACTCCTCGGCCCGGGTGATCCAGCCGCCCTTGCCGCCGGCCTTGGTGCGGGCGAACTTCCGGCTGGCGGGACGCTGATCGGCCAGCGCGTAGTAGTAGTTGCGCCGCGCGATGCCATAGGCATCGGCCAGGTGCGCGGGCGCGGCCTGGGCCGCCTCGGTCACGGCGGCGATGGTGGCGGGGCCGACGATGCCGTCATCGACCGCAGGAAAGCCCATCCGCGTGACCAGCCGCTGCAGGATCTTCACCGCATTGGCCCCGGCGTTGACATACATGTCGAAGACGCTCGCCTGAACCGGGGCAGGCAGATCCGCCAGCCGGGGCCTGGCGAAATAGTGCTGGACGAAGATCTGCTCGGCCTGGGCGCGCGTCAGGGCGCGGACATCCGCGACATCGACCCGGCCGTCGCCGTTCAGGTCCAGACCCAGGGCCTGCATGGTCCCGATGGTGACGCCATGGTTGGTGGCCCCGCCCGGATCGTCGGGGTCGTTCACGAAGCCACCCTCGCGGGCGACGATCTCTCGGGCAATCTGTTCGACACTCGGCATGGCACCCCCTCGCGTTGCGCACCCCGGACGGGGCGCTGCGGGGAATGCTGACGGGGGGCGGTTAACGTCCTGTTAACCCTGCGGGCGTTGCCTGGGCGTCCGTTTCGGGGGCGTCAGGCGTCGGGGTCCTTGTAGACGCCGGTCGCCTTCAGCGTGTCGACGACCTCGCGCGGCATGTAGGTCTCGTCATGCTTGGCCAGGATCTCGCGCGCCTCGAAGCGGCCGTCGCGATACCAGCCCTTGGCGATGGTGCCCTGCCCCTCGCTGAACAGGTCCGGACGCGGGTCGCCGCCGACATAGGCCACGGGGATCTCGGCCGCGCCGTCGGTGATGACGAAGTCGAAGGCGACACCCTCGCGGTTGACGATGGAGCCCTCCTTGACCAGCCCGCCCAGCTGGAAGAACTCGTCCGGCTCGGGTGCGGCCTCGGTGACCTGGCTGGGCGAGCGATAGAGGTTGATGCCGTCGCTGAACCCGTATCCGATCAGCGCCACGGCCAGGACCAGCGCCACGCTGCCTGCGGCCAGGACCTGGATGCGGCGCTGCTTCTTGAGGGATTTCATGCCGGCCATCGGGAGCCTCCTCACGCGGCCTGAAAGCGCAGCGGGCGGCGCAGGAACTGCGTGGCCTTGCCGCCGACCCGCACCGGATCGCCCGTGGTCAGGTATTTCGACTCCGTCCCCGACCCCACGAATTCCGGCCTGCGGATCAGGTAATCGGCCAGGCTCTCGGCCACCAGCCCCGCTTGGCTGAACACCTTGACGTCGGGGCCAAGCGCGCGCTGGAAGGCCTCCTGCATCAACGGATAATGCGTGCAGCCCAGAACCGCCGCCTCCGGATGTGGCATGCGCCGCTTCAGCGCCTCGACATGGCTGGTGACCAGCGCCTCGGCCAGCTGCTCGTCGCCCATCTCGATCGCATCGACGACGCCGGCGCAGGGCTGCGCCTCGACATCGACGCCGACCGCGCGGAAGGCCAGCTCGCGCTGGAAGGCCCGGCTGGCGACGGTGGCGGGGGTGGCGAACAGGGCCACGTTGTTCACGGCCACCTGACGCGGGGGCGAATTGTCGCCCCAGGCCCGTTCGGTCAGCGCCTCGATCATCGGGACGAAGACGCCCAAGACGCGCTTGTCCGCGGGCAGCCAGGTCTCCTGCATGCGCTTGAGCGCCGCGGCGCTGGCGGTGTTGCAGGCCAGGATCACCAGATCGCAGCCCTCGGCCCACAGCCGCTCGACCCCGGCGCAGGTCAGCTCGAAGATGTCGTCATGGGTCCGCACGCCATAGGGCGCGTGCGCATTGTCGCCCAGATAGACCAGCGGCAGGTCGGGCAGGCGCGCGGCGATGGCCTGATGGACCGTCAGCCCGCCCAGCCCCGAATCGAAGACCCCTACCGCCATCTGCCGCCCCCCTGAGACCGTCCCTGTGATCGTGGCGCCCTTCTTAGGACGCCACGACCGGTTTGAAAATGCGCCAGATCACTCCGCCGCTTCACGGATCGGTGCCCGCCCGGTCCGGAACTGCTCCAGCAGTTCGGCCCGCCGCAGGGCGGCCTGGTCGGCGGCGCGGTCCTTGACGGGGCCAAAGCCGCGCACGCCCAACGGCAGCTCGGCCAGCTCGATCGCGACCGGCAGCATCGGGTCGGTCAGGCCCGCGAAGATCTCGGCCATGTCGGCCTCGTATTCGCGGATCGCGGCCCGCTCGCGGCGACGCTCGGCGCTGTAGCCAAACGGGTCCAGCGGCGTTCCGCGCAGGCCCTTGCAGGCCGCCAGCACGCGGAAGGCGCGGAACATCCAGGGACCGAACTCGCGCTTTTTCGGGCGGCCGTCGGCATCCTTGCCGGTCAGCATCGGCGGGGCCAGATGCAGCGACAGCCGCACATCACCCTCCCACCGGTCGGCGACCTGCCGGGCGGTGCTCAAATGCAGCCGCGCGACCTCGTATTCGTCCTTGTAGGCCAACAGCTTGTAATAGCTTCTTGCGACGCTGTCGCGCAGGCCCGCAGGCGCCGCATCGACCAGCTTGCGATAGCGCCGGGCCAGGCGACGGCCCTGATACTCGATCAGGCGCGCCTCGCGATAGGCGACCGGATCGGGCGGCAGCTGCACGACCTCGGCGGGCTTGCGGGTCTGCTCGGGGAAGGCCACGGCCCAACGGCCGATCTGGAAGGCGCGCTGGTTCGCCTCGACCTGCGCGCCGTTCAGGCGGATCGCCTCCATGATCGCGTCATGGGCCAGCGGGATCAGCCCCTGCTGCCAGGCCGCACCCAGCACGACCATGTTCGAATAGATCGAATCGCCCAGCATCCGCAGCGCCAGGTCGTTGGCGTCGAGGAACGCCACCTTCTCGCCCAAGCGCGCCTCAAGCGACATCCGCAGCCGGTCCGACGGCACGCGGAAATCGCGGTCGCGGGTGAAATCGCCGGTGATGATCTCATGGTCGTTCACCACCGCGCCGGTGCGGCCGGCGGTCATCAGCCCGATCGTCTTGGCCCCGGCCGTCACGACCAGATCGCCCCCGATCACGCAATCGGCCTCGCCCACGGCGACGCGGATCGCGCTGATGTCCTCGGGGCGCTCGGCCAGGCGCAAGTGGATGTGGACGGCGCCGCCCTTTTGGGCCAGCCCCGCCATCTCCATCATGCCCGCGCCCTTGCCGTCCATATGCGCGGCCTGCGCCAGGACCGCACCGACCGTCACCACGCCGGTGCCGCCGACGCCGGTGATGACGACGTTATGCGTGCCGTGGATCGCGGGCAACGCCGGCTCGGGCAGCGGCGGCAGATCGAAGGCCTCGGCCTTGGGCTTGCGCAGCTTGCCGCCCCGGACCGACACGAAGCTGGGGCAGAACCCCTTCACGCAGCTGAAATCCTTGTTGCAGCTGGACTGGTCGATCTGGCGCTTGCGGCCCAGCTCGGTGTCCAGCGGCACGATGGACACGCAATTCGACTGCACCGAACAGTCGCCGCAGCCCTCGCAGACCTCGGGGTTGATCCAGACGCGGCGGTCGGGGTCGGGGAACTGGCCCTTCTTGCGCCGCCGCCGCTTCTCGGCCGCGCAGGTCTGGACATAGAGGATCGCGCTGACCCCCTCCACCGTCTCCAGCTCGCGCTGGATGGCCATCATCTTGTCGCGGGTCTCGATCCGCAGGCCCTTGGGGAACAGGGCGGGATCGACCTCCTCCTTCTCGTCATGCACCACGATCAGCGGGCTGACGCCCATGGCCTGCAGCTCGCGCGCGATCTGCGGGGCGGTCAGGCCGCCCTCGTTCGGTTGCCCGCCGGTCATCGCGACGGCGTCGTTATAGAGGATCTTGTAGGTGATGTTGGTGCCCGCCGCCTTGGCCGCGCGGATCGCCAGAGACCCCGAATGATTATAGGTTCCGTCGCCAAGGTTCTGAAAGACATGACCTCTCTTGCTGAACGGCGCTTCGCCGATCCAGTTCACGCCCTCGCCACCCATATGGGTGAAGCCGTTGGTCTCGCGCCCCATCCACTGCACCATGTAGTGGCAGCCGATCCCGGCATAGGCGCGGCTGCCCTCCGGCAAACGGGTCGAGGTGTTGTGCGGACAACCCGAACAGAACCACGGCGTGCGGGTGGCGATCTCAGGCGCGTTGTCGTTGCGGCGCACCTCGTTCAGCCGCTCCAGCCCGGCGCGCAGACGCTCGGTCCCGCGGCCCTCCTCGATCAGGATGCCGCCGATCTTCTGCGCGATCATCACCGGGTCCAGCGCATAGCGGACCGGGAACAGCTCCTCCCCGGTGCGGTCGTGCTTCCAGCCATGGACGCGGCGGCCGTGGCGGTTGTCGAAGATCGCCTCCTTCAGCTGCACCTCGATCAGCTTGCGCTTCTCCTCGACGCAGACGATCAGCTCCAGGTCCTCGGACCATTCCTGGATGGACTTCATGTCCATGGGCCAGGTCTGCCCGACCTTGTAAGTGGTCAGGCCAAGCCGCTCGGCCTCGGCCTCATCGATGCCCAGCAGCGACAGCGCATGGACCAGGTCCAGCCAGTTCTTGCCCGCAGCCACGAAACCGATCCGCGCCCCGGATTTGCCCCAGACCTTGCGGTCGATGCGGTTCGCACGGCTGAACGCCTCGGCCGCCCACCGCTTATGGTCGATCATCCGCGCCTCCTGCGCCACCGGCGTGTCGCCGAGGCGGATGTTCAGCCCGCCCTCAGGCAGCACCCGCTCGGGCGTGATAAAGCGCAGCCGGAACGGATCGCCGTCCACGACGGAGGTCGCCTCGACCGTGTCCTTCATCGTCTTGAGGCCGATCCAGACCCCCGCATAGCGCGACAGCGCAAAGCCGTAGAGGCCGTAATCCAGAATCTCCTGCACGCCCGCCGGTGACAGCACCGGGATATAGGCGTCGACCATCGCCCAGTCCGACTGATGCAGCACGGTCGAGCTTTCGCCGGTATGATCGTCGCCCATCGCCATGACCACGCCGCCGTGGCGCGACGACCCGGCCATGTTGCCGTGCCGCATGACGTCGCCCGACCGATCCACGCCTGGCCCCTTGCCGTACCACAGCGCGAAGACGCCGTCATGGCGCCCCTCGCCGCGCAGCTCGGCCTGCTGGCTGCCCCAGATGGCGGTCGCAGCCAGATCCTCGTTCAGGCCCGGCTGGAACAGCACCTGCGCCGCGGCCAGGCGCTTGGCCTCGCGCGTCATCATCAGGTCCACGCTGCCAAGCGGGCTGCCGCGATAGCCGGTGACCAGGCCCGCCGTGTCCAGACCCGCGGCTTTGTCGCGTGCCGATTGCATGAGCATCAGCCTCACGAGTGCCTGCGTCCCGTTCAACAACACGTGTCGCTTCGACAGATCAAACCGGTCGGCCAGCGAAAATTCCTGCTTGCTCACTACCATCTCCTCCCATGCCCACAGGGCCTCCGACGCCATTATAGGTCAGAATGACTGACCAACGAAGCGAAAATTCATCCCTTGACGGCGCCTTGCCGGAATCGCAGGGGAAGGTTAGGTCTGCAAAAAGCGCATGGCTGTCATGACAGGATCGTAACAAGGATGGATTGGGACAAGCTCAGAATCTTTCACGCCGTCGCGGATGCGGGGTCGCTGACCCATGCGGGCGACGTGCTGCACCTGTCGCAGTCGGCGGTCAGCCGACAGATCAGGGCGCTGGAGGAATCCCTGGGGACCACGCTGTTCCACCGCCACGCCCGCGGCCTGATTCTGACCGAGCAGGGCGAGCTGCTGTTCGAGGCGACCTCCTCCATGTCGCGCAAGCTGGACAGCGCCTCGGCGCGCATCCGCGACAGCGAGGAGAACGTCTTCGGAGAGCTGAAGGTCACCGCGACCGTGGGCTTCGGCACGCTGTGGCTGGCCCCGCGGCTGGTCAAGCTCTACGAGAAGTTCCCCGACCTGCGCATCGACCTGCTGCTGGAGGAGCGCGTCCTGGACCTGCCCATGCGCGAGGCCGACGTGGCCATCCGCATGAAGGAGCCCAGCCAATCCGACCTGATCCGCCGCCGCCTGCTGAACATCCGCATGCGCCTCTACGCCAGCCCGGACTACATCGCCGCGCGGGGCAACCCTGCCGATCTGACCGATCTGGCGAACCACCGGCTGATCTGCCAGAAGCCCGATCAGCCCCAGGTCGCCGCCGGCGCCCGGCTGGTGCAGGAGCTGATGGCGCAGAATGTCGGCTCCACCCTGACGGTGAACAACTATTTCGGCGTCCTGCAGGCGGTGCTGGCCAATCTGGGCATCGGGGTGCTGCCCGATTACCTGACCGCCGACCATCCGAACCTGGTGCGGGTCTTTCCCGATACCGAATCGGGCGAGGTTCCGGTCTTTCTGGCCTATCCGGAGGAGCTGCGTCAGACCCGCCGCGTGGCCGTCTTCCGCGATTTCGTGCTGGAGGAGATCCAGGCCTATCGCCGCTACCAGAGCGAAACCGGTCAGGACTGACGCGAGATAAGGCGGGACCGCCTGCATTTACGGCAGAAACCGCTGATATGACGTGATTTGCAGCCTTTTGGGGCAGCCATACCGGCATTGCATGGCGGCTATGCTGCGCATGCATCCTCATTTGTCTTGAAGCGTTCACAAACTGCACATAGATCGGGCTCAGAAGACGACGACCCGCGTAATCGCGCGTCATCTTCTACCTCCCTGTTGGACTTAGGCCGGGCCTTGTGCCCGGCTTTTTTTTGTCGTGCAACGCGGTCGGGCGGCCTTCCCATGCGCGCTGGCAGCGCCTAAAAGGCGCGTGATTTCATGCGCAGGAAGGCTTGATCATGCTCGAACCCCGGATCACCCCCGAACTGATCGCCGCGCACGGGCTCAAGCCCGACGAGTACGATCGCATCCTGCAGATCATCGGCCGCGAGCCCAGCTTCACCGAACTGGGCATCTTCAGCGCCATGTGGAACGAGCACTGCTCCTACAAGTCGTCCAAGAAATGGCTGCGCACCCTGCCCACCGACGGCCCGCAGGTCATCTGCGGCCCCGGAGAGAACGCGGGCGTGGTCGATATCGGCGACGGCCAGGCCGTGGTCTTCAAGATGGAGAGCCACAACCACCCCAGCTACATTGAGCCGCATCAGGGCGCGGCGACCGGAGTCGGCGGCATCCTGCGCGACGTCTTCACCATGGGCGCGCGCCCCATCGCCGCGATGGACGCGCTGTCCTTCGGCCGGCCGGATCATCCCAAGACCCCGCATCTGGTTAAGGGGGTGGTCGAGGGGATCGGCGCCTATGGCAATGCCTTCGGCGTGCCGAATGTGGGCGGAGAGGTCCGCTTCCATCCCAGCTATGACGGCAACTGTCTGGTCAACGCCTTTGCAGCGGGCCTGGCCGATGCCGACAAGATATTCTATTCGGCGGCCTCGGGCGTGGGCATGCCCGTCGTCTATCTGGGTGCCAAGACCGGGCGCGACGGCGTCGGCGGCGCGACCATGGCCAGCGCCGAGTTCGACGACACGATCGAGGACAAGCGCCCCACCGTGCAGGTCGGCGACCCCTTCACCGAAAAATGCCTGCTGGAGGCCTGCCTTGAGCTGATGGCGTCGGGGTCGGTGATTTCCATTCAGGACATGGGAGCCGCAGGCCTGACCTGTTCGGCGGTCGAGATGGGCGACAAGGGCGGTCTGGGCATCAAGCTGATCCTGGACAACGTGCCGCAGCGCGAAGCGAACATGACCGCCTATGAGATGATGCTGTCGGAATCGCAGGAGCGGATGCTGATGGTGCTGAAGCCCGAAAAGGAGGCCGAGGCCCGCGCGATCTTCGAGAAATGGGACCTGGATTTCGCCATCGTCGGCGAGACGATTCCCGAGGACCGCTTCCTGATCCTCCATCGCGACGTGGTCATGGCCGACCTGCCGCTGTCCAAGCTCTCCTCCAGCGCGCCGGAATACGACCGCCCGTGGGTCGCCACCCCGCCGGCGGGCCCCGCGCCCGCCCTGCCCGCCATCGCCCCCATCGCGGCGCTGCGCGCGCTGATCGGCAGCCCCAGCCATGCCCACAAGGGCTGGGTCTGGGAACAGTACGACACCCAGGTCGGCGCCGACACGATCCGCCGCCCCGGCATGGGCGCGGGCGTGGTGCGCGTGCACGGCACCCGCAAGGCGCTGGCCTTCACCAGCGACGTGACCCCGCGTTACGTCAAGGCGAACCCCGTGCAGGGCGGCCGCCAGGCCGTGGCCGAGGCCTATCGCAACCTGACCGCCGTGGGCGCCCTTCCCTTGGCCACGACCGACAACCTGAACTTCGGCAATCCCGAAAAGCCCGAAATCATGGGCCAGCTGGTCGGCGCGATCCAAGGCATCGGCGAGGCCTGCCGCGCGCTGGACTTCCCCATCGTGTCGGGCAACGTGTCGCTTTATAATGAAACCGACGGCAAGGGCATCCTGCCCACCCCCACCATCGGCGGCGTCGGCCTGATCGCGGATCTGGACGACATCATCGCGGGCCTGCCGCAGGCGGGCGACCTGGCGCTGGTCATCGGCGCGACCGAGGGCCATCTGGCGCAATCCGCCCTGGCCTGGGAGGGTTTCGGCATCGACGCGGGCGACGCGCCCACGGTCGATCTGGAGGCAGAGCGCCGTAACGGCGAATTCCTGCGCGCCCATCGCGCCCATCTGCGCGCGGCCACCGACCTGTCGGATGGCGGCCTGGCGCTCGCGGCCTTCGAGATGGCCGAGGAAGCCCGCATCGGCGTCACGCTGGACAGCGCAGACATCGCACAACTCTTCGGAGAGGATCAGGCCCGCTATCTGGTCGCCTGCTCGCCCGACGCGGCGGCGGCCCTGACCGATGCGGCCCGTGCCGCAGGCGTGCCCATCGCCACGGTCGGCCGCTTCGGCGGCACGGCGGTCGATCTGGGCGGCGACAGCGCGGCCCTGGCCGATCTCTCGACGCTCTACCGCACGGCCTTCGCGGCGGCGATCCAGGGCGCGGATCACGCATGATCCGCGCGCCCCGCGGCTATGCGGCGCTGATCACCGCCGCCGGACGCGGCACGCGCGCGGGTGGCGGCACGCCCAAGCAATGGCGCGATCTGGCCGGACGGCCGGTTCTGGACCGCACCCTGGCGCGGTTCGCGGGCTTTGACCGCATCGTCTTGGTCGTCCATCCCGACGACATGGCCCAGGCCATCGACCGCTATGCCGGGACGGTCACCATCGTCGCGGGGGCCGAAACCCGCGCCGCCAGCGTCCGCGCGGGCCTTCAGGCGCTGGAGGGTCAGGCCAGCCACGTCCTGATCCATGACGGCGCCCGCCCCCTGACCCCCGACGCGGTGATCCGGGGCGTGATCGACGCGCTGCAGGCCGGGGCCGATGGCGCCGCCCCCGCCCTGCCCGTCTCGGACGCGCTCTGGCGTGGCGCGGCGGACCGGGTGACGGCCACAGCCCCGCGCGACGGCCTTCACCGCGCGCAGACGCCGCAAGGCTTTGTCTTGGCCGCGATCCTCAAGGCCCATCGCGACCAGTCGGCGGATGCCGCCGATGACGTGGAACTGGCCCTTTCCGCCGGGTTGGAGGTTGCGATCACCCCCGGTTCCGAGGACAATCTGAAGATCACCTTCCCCGCCGATTTCGCGCGGGCCGAACGCATTCTGGGGACCGACATGGATATCCGCCTTGGCAATGGCTATGACGTGCACGCCTTCGGGTCGGGCGACCATGTGACCCTCTGCGGCATCCGCGTGCCGCATGATGCGGGCCTGCTGGGCCATTCGGATGCCGATGTCGGCATGCACGCGCTGACCGACGCCATCTATGGCGCGCTGGCGCAGGGCGATATCGGGCGGCATTTCCCGCCCTCGGACCCTCAATGGAAGGGCGCGGACAGCGCGATCTTCCTGGCCCATGCGGCGGGCATGGCGCGCGACAAGGGGTTCCGCATCGGCAATGCCGACGTGACCCTGATCTGCGAGGCGCCCAAGATCGGCCCCCATGCCCTGGACATGGCGCACCGCCTGGCCGAGATCATGGGGCTGGACGCCGCCCGCATCAGCGTCAAGGCCACGACCAGCGAACGGCTTGGCTTCACCGGCCGGCGCGAGGGCATCGCCGCCATCGCCACCGCCACCCTGATCAAGGAGTGAGCATGGACCGCCTGCTGGCCACCTGGTTCTATACCGGCCTGCTGCGCCCCGCCCCCGGCACCTGGGGATCGGCGGTCGCGGTGGCGATGGGGCTGATCCTGCACCGGATCGGGCATTTCCCCCTGCTGGCCCTGGCCACGGGTCTGGTGACCCTGCTGGGGTTCTGGGTCGTGCCGCGATACACCGCCGGGATGGCCGATCCCGACCGCAGCGAGATCGTCATCGATGAGGTCGCCGGCCAGTGGCTGGCGCTGATGGCGCCCTCCTTCGGCTTCTGGCATGCGGGCCTGACGGCCGACAACTTCCCCTGGCCGGGCTGGGTCGCGGCCTTCCTGTTCTTCCGTCTGTTCGACATCTGGAAGCCTTGGCTGGTCGGCCGGGCCGATCGGCGTCACGACACGGCAGGCGTGATGCTGGACGACCTCTGGGCCGGGATCTTCGCGGCGATCGCCACGATCATCGCGGCAGGCGTGGCGCATGGGGTGCTGATGTGACGCTGGCCGCGCAGGTCCTGGACGCCGCGCGCGCGCGGGGCGTCATGATCGCCACCGCCGAAAGCTGCACCGGCGGGCTGATCGCGGGCGCCCTGACCGAGGTGCCGGGGTCCTCGGACGCCTTCGACCGGGGCTTCGTCACCTATTCCAACGCCGCCAAGGTCCAGATGCTGGGCATCCGGCCCGAGACGCTGGAGGCGCATGGCGCGGTCAGCGAGGAGATCGCGGCCGAGATGGCGCAGGGTGCGCTGCGCCATTCCGGGGCGGGCATCACGGTGTCGGTCACCGGCATCGCCGGACCCGGCGGGTCCGAGCACAAGCCCGAGGGCCGGGTCTGCTTCGGCCTCAGCCAGCCCTTCGGCACGCAGACCCAGACCGTCGAGTTCGGCGCAATCGGCCGCCAGCGCGTGCGCGCGGCGACCGTGGATCATGCGCTGCAGCTGCTGCTGGAGGCGCTGCGCACCTAGCCGCGCAGGATCGCGGCCAGCCGGTCCACATCCGCATCGGGCGTGTCCCAGGCACAGACCAGCCGCACCGGCACCGGATCGGCCCCTTCGGCGGACTTGTCGGGCCAGAGATAGTACTGCGCCCCTGCCGCCCGCGCCGTGCGATGGACCGCCACCCGCAGCGTGGCAAAGACCGCGTTCGACTGCACCGGGGCAAGCAGAGCCCCGCCCCCGTCCCGCACCGCCTGCGCTAGGACCTGCGCCTTGGCGTTCGCCCGCCGCGCCAGATCCAGCCACAGCCCGTCGGTGGCCAGCGCCAGCATCTGCGCGGACAGATAGCGGTTCTTGGACAGCACATGCCCCGACTGCTTGCGGCGATAGTCGAAGCCCTCGGCCCGCGCGGGGTCGAAGAAGACCATCGCCTCGGCTGCCATCGCGCCGTTCTTGGTGCCGCCCAGGCAGAGCGCATCGACGCCCGCCCGCCAGGTCAGATCGGCCGCCGAACAGCCCAAGGTCGCCACCGCGTTCGAGAAGCGCGCCCCGTCCATGTGCAGCGGCAGGCCCGCCTCATGCGCGACGCGGGCCAAGGCCGCGACCTCCTCCGGCGCATAGACGGTGCCCCATTCGGTCGCATTGGTCAGCGACACCAGCGCGCTGCGCCCGCCGTTCAGCCCGACGCCCGCCCCGGCCTGCAGCGCGCGGGCCAGCGTCTCAGGGCCGATCTTGCCCTCCTGACCCGGCAGCGTCACCAGCTTGGCCCCGTGGGAGAAGAACTCGGGCGCGGCGCATTCGCTGGTCTCGATATGCGCGTCGTCATGGCAGTAGATGCGGCCGAAGGACGGGGCCAGCTGCGCGCAGACCAGCGCGTTCGCGGCCGTGCCGGTCGCTACGAAGCGCACGACGGCCTCGGGCGCCTCCAGCAGGTCGCGGATGGCAGCCTCGGCGGCGGCGGTCACGGCATCCGCGCCGTAACCCATCGCGGCGCCCGAATTGGCGGCCATCAGCGCGTCCAGAACCGCCGGGTGGGCGGTGTAGGCATTGTCGGAGGCGAAATTCACGACAGATCCTCGATGATGTGGTCTTCCCAATCGTCCTCGGTGACCGACAGCTCGCTGACGGTCCAGCCGCGCACGCTGGCGCCTGCGCGATGCACGCTCTCGGGATCGCCCGAAATCAGGTGGTGCCAGTCGTAGAGCGGCCGCCCCTCGTGGCGCAGCCGATAGGCGCAGGTCGCCGGCAGCCACCAGGCGATCTCCTGGATCTTGGCCGGGGTCAGCACGACGCAATCGGGCACGAAATCGTGGCGGTTGGCATAGCTGGAACAGCGACAGGCCTCGCCGTCCAGCAGCTTGCAGGCGACGCGGGTGAAGGCCAACTCGTTCGTGTCCTCGAACTCGATCTTGTTCAGGCAGCACTTGCCGCAGCCGTCGCAGAGCGCCTCCCACTCCTCGCGGGTCAGCCGGGGCAGCGGCAGCTCCCAGAACCGCTCGCGCATCAGCGACCGTCCAGGATGCGCCGGGCCTCGGCACCGTCGCGATCCATCTGCGCGATCAGCGCCTCCAGGCTGTCGAACCGCGCCTCGTCGCGCAGGAAGGCCACCAGCGCGACCGACAGGTGCTGGCCATAGAGATCGCCCGAATAGTCGAACAGGTTGACCTCCAGGTTCGGCGTATTGACCCCGAACATCGGCCGCACGCCAAGCGAGGCGACGCCCTTGCAGGGTCCCTTGTCCGGCCCGGTCAGGATGTCGACCAGCACAGCATAGACGCCAAGCCGCGGCAGGTGCAGCCCGTCCATCGCCATGTTCGCGGTGGGCCATCCCAGTTCCCGGCCGCGCTTCTCGCCGTGGATGACCTCGCCCTCGATGCGGTGCCAGTGGCCCAGCATGCGCTCGGCCGCCTGCGTGTCGCCGCGCGCCAGCGCCTCGCGGATCGCGGTGGAGCTGTAATCGGCCCCCTCGCTGCCCGCCAGCGGCACGATGGTGACGCCGAAGCCCAGCTGCCGGCCCAGATCCTGCAGCGTCGCCGCCGTCCCCGCCCGGTTCTTGCCGAAGCAGAAATCGGCCCCCACCGTGACATGCGCGACGCCCAGGCCCTCGGCCAGGACCTCGCGCGCGAAGGCCTCGGGCGTCAGCCCAGCCAGGATGGGACCGAAGGGCAGCTCATAGAGATGCGCGACACCAAGCCGCGACAGCCGGTTCGCCCGCGCCTCGGCGTTCATCAACCGGAAGGGCGGCGCGTCGGGGGCAAAGTATTCGCGCGGATGCGGCTCGAAGGTCAGGATGCCCAGAGGGGCGTCGCTGGCGGCGCGGGCCGCGTCGATCACCGTGCGATGGCCGCGATGCACGCCGTCGAAATTGCCCATGGCGACCGATGCACCGCGTGCCTCGGCCTTCAGTGCGGTCCAGTCGCGATGGATCTGCAATAGGCCCCCAACGGGACGATCGGGCCGTCCCTTCAGTCGAACTTGCGGCTTGGGGCCAGCACGACCGCCTCGCCTTTCAGAACGACCGTATCGCCGACGAGGCAGCGGGTTGCAAGCGTCACCCGCCGTTTCGCGTGGTCGATCGCCTGCACGGTGACCTCGGCGCGGACCGTGTCGCCGGGGCGGACGGGGGCCATGAACTTCAGCGTCTGGCCCAGATAGACCGTGCCATGACCCGGCAGCTGCTCTCCGATCACGGCCGAGATCAGCCCCGCGGTCAGCATGCCATGGGCGATGCGCCCTTCGAAGATCGTGTCGCGGGCATAGGCCTCGTCCAGATGCACCGGGTTGCGGTCGGTCGAGACCTCGGCGAACAGGGCGATGTCATGATCGGTCACCTGCTTCTGAAGATGGCGAGTCATGCCGATCTCCAGATCCTCGATCACGATGGTGCCGCGGGGCAGGTTGTCCAACATCACGGGGTCTTCCTGTGCCAAGAACGCAGACGCGCCATTGCTGCATAGCAGCGACGGCGCGTCTTGGCAACAAAATAACCCTCTTATGCGATCAGACGAAAGGATGTTGTCGGACCGGAGCAGTGATCAGCGCAGTCGTCCGATCACCCAGGTCGGCGTCCGACCCTCGGCCATCAGCCACGGGTGCAGCAGGGCCTCCTCGGGGGCCTCAACATCCGCGCCGAAGGCATCCGCCGCAAGCCCGCCGGTCACGAACAGCGAATCGATGCCCTGCGCCTCGGCCCCGGCGATGTCGGTCAGGATGCCGTCGCCCACGGCCAGGCAGCGCGCATCGGGACCCAGGCCCATCAGCTGCCGCGCCCGGTCATAGATCGGGGCATGCGGCTTGCCGAAATAGAGCGCGGTGCCGCCCAGGGTCTCGTAGAACTGCGCCAGCGCGCCCGCGCAGTAGATCCGCGTCTCGCCCATGTCCACGACGATGTCGGGATTGGCGCAGAGCATCGGCAGCCCGCGTGCGATCGCCGTCTCGAAGCGGTCGCGGTAATCCTCGGGGGTCTCGTTGATCTCGTCGAAGGGACCGGAGGCCACGATGCCCTCGGCCTCCACCAGCGGGACGCGCCGGACCGGCTCGGCCCCCTCGGGGATGTCGGCAAAGAACCCCTCGTCCTTCTCCAGCCCGATATGCCAGACCTTGCGGCCCACGGCGCCGGCGAACATCGCCTCCTGCGCCGCATCGCCCGAACTGACCACCAGGTCCCACGCGTCGCGCGGCACACCCATGCGGTCCAGCTGCGCGATGACGAAGCGGTTCGGACGCGGCGCGTTGGTCATCAGGCAGACCTGACCGCCCTGCGCGCGGAACGCCTCAAGCGCCGCCACGGCCGCGGGAAAGGGCTGCCTGCCGTTGTGCAGACAGCCCCAGAGATCGCAGAACAGCGCGTCATAGCCAGCCGAGATCTCGGCCAGCGACGAAATGATGCGGCTCATCAGACGGCCAGGACCGGGATGATCTGCTTCTTGCGGCTCATGACGCCGGGCAGCACGACGGTGTCGCCGGTGACGGTGACGCCGAAGCTGCGCTCGGCCACGAACTTGACATAGTCGTTGGGGACCAGCAGCGTCGCCTGCTCGCGCAGGATGTCGACCACGAAGAGCATGACCTCGTCGGCGCCATCCTCGGCGGCGACGGCGGGCATGGCGGCGATCAGCGCGTCCTTGCGGTCCAGGATGACCTGCGGCGCGGTCGTCTCCAGCACCGAGATGCGCAGCTGCTTGCCGCCCAGCTCGTATTCCTTGCTGTCCATCTTCAGCAGCGCGGCCTCGCTGAAGGCGCTGACGTCGGACTTGGCGGCGAACATCTCGGCGGCGAATTCGGGAATGTCCACGCCCAGGTCGGCCGCCAGCTTCTCGGCCACGGCCCGGTCATGCGGGGTGGTGGTCGGGCTGCGGAATTCCAGCGTGTCCGACAGGATGCAGGTCAGCATGGCGCCCTTGATGCCCTCGGGGGCGCGGGCGATGTCCTCGCCCATCAGGTCGTGCATGATGGTCGCGGTGCAGGCCAGCGGGCGGATGGTGATGTTGATGGGCGCGCGCGTCTTGATGCCGCCGGCCAGCAGGTGGTGGTCGATGATCTCGATCACGTCTGCCTGCTCCAGGCTCTCGGGCAGTTCGGCCGGGTTGTTGGTGTCCACGATCACGCAGCGGTCGTCGGCGGTCACGTCGTCGATGATGCGCGGCTTGGACAGGTTCCAGCGCTGCAGCATCCAGGCGGCCTCGGTGTTCGGTTCGCCCTGCAGGACGGCTTCGGCCGGGGTCTGGCGGCACTCGTTCAGGTACCAGGCCCAGATGATGGGCGAGCCGGTCGAATCCGTGTCGGGAGAAGTGTGGCCAAAGACCTTGATCATGATGCGCCTCGGGGTTTGAGCGTTGTCTGCACGCGCCTTATAGGCAGCCCGCCCCCCGTTGTCCACGTTCGGCACATCGCTCCGGACATGCGAAGGGCGCCCGGTCGGGCGCCCCCCATCGTCATCGCGATGCGCCGGATCAGGCCGCGCGGGACATCAGCACGTCGCCCACGCGCTTCTGCGCGCCGTCCACGTCCAGGCCACCCACCGCGGCGACCTCGCGGGTCAGGCGGTCCAGAGCGGCCTCATAGAGCTGACGCTCGGAATAGGACTGCTCGCGCTGGTCGTCGCAGCGGTGCAGGTCGCGCACCACCTCGGCGATCGACAGCAGGTCGCCCGAATGGATCTTCTGTTCGTATTCCTGCGCCCGGCGGGACCACATGGCGCGCTTGACGCGGGCCTTGCCCTTCAGCGTCTCCAGCGCGCGGTCGATCAGGTCGGGGGTTGCCAGGCTGCGCATGCCGATCTCGGTCGCGCGGGCGGTGGGCACGCGCAGGGTCATCTTGTCCTTGTCGAACGAGATCACGAACATCTCCAGTCGCAGACCGGCGACCTCCTGCTCCTCGATGGACACAATGCGGCCGACGCCGTGGGCGGGATAGACCACGAAATCATCGGGACGGAATTCATTCTTCTTCGATTTCGACATCTGGCTTCCTTTGACATGCGCCCATAGGACGGGCACAAAGGGCCGCAGGGTGATCGACCACCCTCGGTCCGTTTTCGATCATGTTGGGCGCTCCCGACCAGCAGACGGCAGGAACGCGGCAGCGGATTGCCCATGGCCCGGAAACCCTCCGGACGACGCGCGACAGCAATGAGTATAACACAAAAATGACGCCGGAAAAAGCGTCGCATGCAGGTCGCGGCCATCAAGACGCCGCGTCCGGCGGGAAGCCTCAGCGCAGGCCCATCTCGGCCAAAGCCGCCGCGATGGCCGGAGGCAGCGCCTCCTCGCTGGCGCGGCCTGCGGGCAGGTCGGGCGGCGCGTCCTCGGCGGGAAGATAGCGCCACCCCTGGAACGGGCGGCGCGGCACGGCGGCGACCCGGACCAGGTCCCGGTCCAGAACCAGACCGCAGCGCAGGATGCCGTCCGCGCCCTCGATGCGCTCCAGCGACAGGATGCGCTGGCGCGCCAGCATGACGCCCTTGAACACCCAGTAGATCGACCCGCCGGCCAGCAGCTCGGCCTCGCGCTTGGGCCACATGCGGGTGACGTGCATCGCCGGGCCTGCGCCAAAGCGCTTCTGCCATGCGGCAAGATCGTCGGGGCTCTCGGCGCCGACGCACAGCTTCATCAGGTGCAGGATCGCGGTCATGGTGCCGACCTAATCGCGCGGGGCGGCGGCATCAAGGGGCCGCGACGGGGGCCGAAACGCAAAGGGCCGCGCGTGATGCGCGGCCCTCTGGCGGTCAGATGACCGGGATCACAGCTCGTCCAGCGCCTCGACGGCCTTTTCCAGCTCTTCCTTGGTCACGGTCTTCTCCTGGACCTTGGCCTTCTCGGCGATCAGATCGACGACCTTGTCCTCGAAGATCGGCGCGCGCAGCTGCTGCTGGGCGGCCTGGTTCTGCTGGATGAACTCGAAGAACTGACGCTCCTGACCCGGATACTGGCGCGCGGCGCGCAGGACGGCCTGGGTCATCTCCTGGTCGCTGACGGTCACCTCGGCCTTCTGGCCGATCTCGGCCAGCAGCAGGCCCAGACGGACGCGGCGCTCGGCCAGGGTCTTGTGCTCCTCGGTCGGCTCGATTGAGCCGTGGTTGTGGTCGTGGACCTCGGGGTTCTCCTCGTGCCACAGCTGGTGCGCGATCTGCGCGGCCTCGGCCTCGACCAGCGATTCCGGCAGGTCGAACTTGACCTTGGCATCCAGCTGATCCAGCAGCGACCGCTTCATCACCGCGCGGGCGGCACCGGCATATTCGGCCTCCAGACGCTCGGCGATCTGCTTCTTCAGACCGTCCAGGTCCTCGGCGCCGAACTTCTTGGCCAGCTCGTCGTCCAGCTCGGCCTCCTTCGGGGCCTTCACGGCCTTGACGGTGCATTCGAAGGTGGCGTCCTTGCCGGCCAGATGCGGCGCGCCATATTCCTCGGGGAACTTGACCTCGACCTTGACCTCGTCACCGGCCTTGGCACCGACCAGCTGATCCTCGAAGCCGGGGATGAAGCTGTTCGAACCCAGGACCAGCGGATAGTCCTCGGCCGCGCCTCCCTCGAATGCCTCGCCGTCGACGAAGCCCTTGAAGTCGATGGTGACCTGGTCGCCGTCCTTGGCCTTGCTGCCCTTCTTGCGGTCCTCGAAGGACTGCGACGATTTCGCCAGGTTCTGCAGCGCCTCGGTGACGGCAGCCTCCTCGGCGGGAACGGTCAGCTTCTCCAGCGACAGGTCCGACAGGTCGACCTCGGGGATCGCGGGCAGCGTCTCGTAGGTCACGTTGACCACGACGTCGTCGCCCTCTTTCCAGGTGTCGCCACCCTCCATCTCGATCTTGGGCTGGGCGGCGGGGCGGTCGCCCGACTGCTCCAGATGCTCGCGCACGGCGCCGTCGATGGCGTCCTGCATGGCCTCGCCCAGGATGCGCGGGCCGAACTGCTTCTTCAGCATGGCCATCGGGACCTTGCCCTTGCGGAAGCCCTTCATCTCGACTTCGGGCTGCGCCTCTTTCAGCTTGGCATCGACGGCGGCGGCCAGGTCGGCGGCGGGCAGCGTAAACTGATACCCGCGCTTCAGACCGTCGTTCTGCGTTTCCTTGACCTGCATCTTACCCTCATAGAAAGAAGGGCCACCCATCAGGCGGCCTGAAATTTGCGCCGTTCTAGTCGCCGCGCCGCGGGCCTGCAAGCAGATAGCACGCGGCCCCGCTGGAACTTGCCCGCCCCGCGGCGTTAGGATGGGACCAACCGACAGGAGTTGCCATGACCGCCGAAGCCCCCACCGAACCCCGCCTGACATCGCTGGCCCATGGCGGCGGCTGCGGCTGCAAGATCGCGCCCGGGGTGCTGTCCTCGCTGCTGCGGGGCAGCGCCGCCCTGCCCGTCCCGCCCGAGCTGCTGGTGGGCATCGAGACCTCGGACGATGCCGCCGTCTACAAGCTGAACGATCGCCAGGCGCTGGTCGCCACGACCGACTTCTTCATGCCGGTGGTGGACGATCCGCATGATTTCGGCCGCATCGCCGCGACCAACGCGATCAGCGACGTCTATGCGATGGGCGCGACGCCCATCCTGGCGCTGGCGGTGGTGGGCATGCCGATCAACGCGATCTCGCACGCCACCATCGGCGCGATCCTGGACGGCGGCGCCTCGATCTGCCGCGAGGCGGGCATCCCCATCGCCGGCGGCCACACCATCGATTCGGTCGAGCCGATCTACGGCCTCGTGGCCTTGGGCCTGGTCGATCCCGCGCGGTTAAAGCGCAACGCGGACGCGCAGCCGGGCGATCTCCTGGTGCTGGGCAAGCCCTTGGGCGTGGGCGTCATGTCGGCGGCGCTGAAGAAGGGCCAGCTGGGTGCCGAGGGCTATGCCCGGATGATCGAGGTCACCACGAAGCTGAACCGTCCCGGCCCGGACCTGGCCGCGATCGACGGCGTGCACGCAATGACCGATGTCACCGGCTTCGGCCTGGGCGGCCACGGGCTGGAAATGGCGCGCGGATCGGGCTGCGATCTGATGATCGAATGGTCGGCCGTGCCGCGACTGCCCGGCATCGACGCGCTGATCGCGGCGGGCCATGTCACCGGGGCCTCGGGCCGCAACTGGGCCAGCTATGGCGAGGGGGTGGTCTTGCCGCAGGGCTTTGCCGACGCGGACCGCGCCCTGCTGACCGATCCGCAGACCAGCGGCGGCCTGATGGTCGCCTGCGCGCCGGACGCGCTGGAAGCGGTGCAGGCGGCCTTTGCGCGCCACGGTTTCGCGGATGCCGCCGTCATCGGCGAGGTCGGCCCGCACAGTGACGCGCCCCGCGTCATCCTGCGCTAGAAGCGCAGGCCGAAGCTGATCGCCGCCCCTTCGGACCCGATGCCGAAGCTGGCCGCGCCGAAGCTGATCCCGATCAACGCGCCGGCCAGCGCCTGATCGGACGTATGCTCTCCGGCCTGGACCCGGCTGAGCGCCGTCAGCCCCGCCGCCCCATAGGCCGCGGCCCCCAGGGCGGGATCGTCCTCCCAGCATTTCCCGGCCAGATCCGCGGCGCCGAAGCCTGCGGCGGCGGAATGCCCCGACGGAAACCCGCGCCCCTCTCCGGAAGGCCGCATGCCCAGGGGCGTGCCGTCGAACACTGCCTTGAGGCCCAGCACCACCGCCGCCTGAAGGGCGCCGCGAACGGCGAAGTCCTCCAGCCGGTCCTGATCGGCCGCGCAGACGGCTGCCGCCAGCGGCAGCGCGTATTTCATCGTGGTGCCGAACCGTTCCAGCCCGTCGGCCCCCGCGGGCAGGGCCAGCAGGCAGGCCATCCCGGCAATCGCCGCGCGCATCGGCTACTGCTGCAGGGTCTGGAGGTAATCGGCCAGCGCCACCAGCCGCGCGGGCGTGGCGACGCGCTGGCCGGAACCGTCATCATACATGACCACCGGCCCCTCTCGCAGCCCGTCAAAGACCAGCATGTGCGATTCGCTGCGGCCCATCGTGTATCCGACCAGCTGCCCCATCACGCGGGACTTGGGAAAGACGCCACCATTCGCGGCGGCCAGCATGGTCAGGTCGGCCGGCGCGGGGTGCATGCCCACCGCGGCGGGACCGTTGCCGCGACCGCCGGGACCGTGACAGCTGGCGCAGTAATCGGCATAGTCGCGCGCGGCCCCGGTCGGCTGCATTTCGGGCGCGCAGGCCGCGATCAGTCCCGCCAGCCCCAGCCCGGTCATCCCCGCCATCATCCATGCGCGCATCGGCCCTGCCCCTCTCTCGTTTTCACCAGCATGCACCCCCGCGCGAGGCGGCGCAACGCTCAGGCGGCGGTCAGGCGGATCACCCGGTCCATCCGCTCGGCCAGCGCGTGGTTATGCGTGGCGATCAGCGCCGAGAGGCCGGTGTCGCGCACCAGCGCCATCAGCACGTCGAAGACCCGGTCCGAGGTCTCGGGGTCCAGGTTCCCCGTGGGTTCGTCCGCCAGCAGCAGCGCGGGCTGGTTGGCCAGGGCGCGGCAGAAGGCCACGCGCTGCTGCTCTCCGCCCGACATCTGGGCGGGGCGGTGATCGGCGCGATGCGCCAGCCCTACGCGGCCCAGCAGATCGGTTGCCCGCGCCTGCGCGTCGCGGGGCGCCGTGCCATTGGCCAGCTGCGGCAGGACGATGTTCTCGGCCGCGCTGAATTCGGGCAGCAGGTGGTGGAACTGGTAGACGAAGCCCAGCTCCTGCCTGCGCGCCTCGGTCCGCGCGCGGTCGGGCAGGCCGGTCATGTCGCGCCCGGCCAGCCAGACGCGCCCCGCATCGGGCGTGTCCAGCAGCCCCGCGATATGCAGCAGCGTCGACTTCCCGGCCCCCGACGGCGCGACAAGCGCCACGACCTCTCCGCGCGCGACGCTCAGGTCCAGCCCGTCCAGCACCGTCACCGGCGCGGGTCCGCCCCGGCCATAGGTCTTGCCGACGCCCTCCAGCCGCAACACGTCACTCATAGCGCAGGGCCTCCACCGGGTTCATGCGCGCGGCGCGGCGCGCGGGAAAGATCGTCACGACGAAGGACAGCGTCAGCGACAGCGCTACCGCGCGGAAGATGTCCCAGGCCCGCAGATCGGCGGGCAGGCGATAGATGCCGCGCACCTCGGGCTGCCACGCGCCGCCCCCGGTCAGCGCGTTCAGCCCCGCCATGATATTGTCCACGTTCAGCGCCAGCGTCACGCCCAGCACCACCCCCGCGATCGTGCCGATAACGCCGGTGAAGGCCCCGCACAGGAAGAAGACGCGCAGGATCGACCCTTCGGTCAGGCCCATGGTGCGCAGGATGCCGATGTCGCGGCCCTTGTTCTTGACCAGCATGATCAGCCCGCTGGTGATGTTCATCGACGCGATCAGGACCAGCACCGACAGGATCACGAACATCACGTCGTCCTCCATGTCCAGCGCCGACAGGAACGACCCGGAGCTGTCGCGCCAGGACCAGGTCTGCGCGCCCTCTCCGGCGGCCTGCATCAGGGGCAGGGTCCAGTCGTCGACGCGTTCGGGGTCCTCGACGAAGACCTCGATCTCGTCGGCGACGCCCTCGCGGTTGAAATAGGCCTGCGCCTCGGCCAGCGGCATGTAGACACGCGTGCGGTCGATGTCATAGCGCCCGGCGCTGAAGATGTAGGTCACCTCGTAGGCGCTGACGCGGGGCGAGGTGCCGAAGGCGGTGCGCGCGCCCTCCGGCGCGATCAGGCGGATGCGGTCGCCCACGCCCACGCCCAGTTCGCGCGCGATCCCCGATCCGATGGCGATGCCCTCGTCGAACCGCGCCAGGTCGCCCTCGGACGTCGCCGGGTCGACGATGCGCGGCATCGCCTCCAGATCGGCCTGGGTCACGCCGAAGACCTCGGCCACGTTGGAGGAATCGTTGGCGCTGGCCATGACCTGGCCCTTGATGATCGCGGCAGTGCGGGTGACGCCGGGAACCTCGGCCAGGCGCGCGGCCATCGCCTCATAGTCGGTGATGCGGCCCGGCACGACATAGACGTCGTCGGTGAACTCGTTGGTGACGGTCTGCGGCGCCAGATAGACCGTGGTATGCGCGTTGGCCCCCAGGATCGTGTCCACGAACTCGGCCCGGAATCCCGCGCGGACGGCCAGCGTGGCGATTAGCGCCATCACCCCCAGGGCGATGCCGATCAGGCTGATCCAGGTCATGACGCTGACGCCGCCCTCGGCGCGGCGCGCCCGCAGATACCGCCAGGCGATCATGAATTCGAAACGCGAAAAGCCTATCGCCATGGTCCAAGCCCCTGAATTTCCGCCCGGACCCTGCCCCCGCGCCCCCCGAAATTCAAGCCGACAAAGCCGTGAGGGCCTGGCGCGCGGGCAAATACCCACCTTGCGAGGCCCGCCGGGCGGTGCCAGATGAGGGCCATGGCAAAATCATCCTCCGCCTTCACCTGCACCGCCTGCGGCGCCGCCCACAAGAAATGGGCCGGGCGCTGCGACGCCTGCGGCGCCTGGAACACCATCATCGAGGAGGCCCCCCTGTCGCAGGGTCCGGGCCGGGGCCTCGGCGCGCACAAGGGGCGCGCGGTGCCGCTGTCGGGCCTGTCCACGACCGAGCCGCCGCCGCCGCGCGCCCTGTCGGGCATGGACGAGCTGGACCGCGTGCTGGGCGGCGGGCTGGTTCCGGGATCGGCCCTGCTGGTCGGCGGCGATCCGGGCATCGGCAAGTCCACCCTGCTGCTGCAGGCGGCGGCGGCCTTCGCGCGGCGCGGTCAGAACGCGATCTATTTCAGCGGCGAGGAGGCCAGCGCCCAGGTGCGCATGCGCGCCGTCCGCCTTGGCCTCGCGGATGCGCCGATGCGGCTTGGCGCCGAGACGAACCTGCGCGACATCCTGACGACGCTGGACGCCGAGCGCCCCGACGTGGCGGTGATCGATTCGATCCAGACGCTGTGGTCGGACACGGTCGAGGCCGCGCCGGGCAGCGTGGCCCAGGTCCGCGCCGCCGCCCACGAGCTTGTGACCTTCGCCAAAAGCCGGAGCGTCGCGGTGATCCTGGTGGGCCATGTCACCAAGGACGGCCAGATCGCCGGCCCCCGCGTGGTCGAGCACATGGTCGACTGCGTGCTGTATTTCGAGGGCGAGCGCGGGCATCAGTTCCGCATCCTGCGCAGCGTCAAGAACCGCTTCGGCCCTTCCGGTGAAATCGGCGTCTTCGAGATGACCGGCGCGGGCCTGGCCGAGGTCGCGAACCCCTCGGCGCTGTTCCTGTCCGAACGCGGCCAGCCCATCGCGGGCAGCGCGGTATTCGCGGGCATCGAAGGCACGCGCCCCGTCCTGACCGAGGTGCAGGCCCTGGTCGCGCCCTCGACGCTCGCCAGCCCGCGCCGCACGGTGGTGGGCCTGGACAGCGGCCGCGTCAGCACGATCCTGGCGGTGCTGGAGGCGCGCTGCGGCATCCCCTTCGCGGGGCTGGACGTGTTCCTGAACGTCGCGGGCGGCATGAAGGTCGCGGAACCGGCGGCCGACCTGGCCATCGCGGGGGCGCTTCTGTCGGCGCGCGAGGACAACCCCCTGCCCCCGGACGCCGTGCTTTTCGGCGAAATCAGCCTGTCGGGCGCGCTGCGTCCGGTGGCGCAGGCCGAAAACAGGTTGAAAGAGGCGCAGAAACTTGGTTTTTCACAAGCGATTTTGCCGGACGCCTCACGGGTCGAAGGCGCGTCGGGGATGGCGCTCAGGCGCATCACCGACCTGACGGGATTTGTGGGCGATATCTTCGGCGCCGGCTGAAGGGCCTGAAACGGAACGACAACCGGCGCAAGGGGCAGGTTCATGGACGGATTTACGATCATCGACGCGGTGGTGGCGGGTGTCATCATCCTCTCGGCCATTCTGGCCTGGTCGCGGGGCTTCGTGCGCGAATCGCTGGCGATCCTGGGCTGGATCGGCGCGGCGGTGCTGGCCTTCCTGTTCGCGCCGACGATGCGCCCGCTGGTGGCGCAGCTGCCGGTGCTCGACCGGTTCCTGGGCGACAGCTGCGAGCTGGCGACGATCGCGGGCTTTGCGGTGGTCTTCGCGCTGGCGCTGGTCGTCTTCTCGATCATCACGCCGCTGTTCTCCTCGGTCGTGCAGCGCTCGGCGCTGGGCGGGGTGGATCAGGGGATGGGCTTTCTGTTCGGCGTGGCCCGCGGCGTGCTGCTGGTCGCGATCGCCTTCATCGTTTACGACCGCGTGATGACCACCCAGGACGTCGCCGTGGTCGAGAACTCGCGTTCGGCCCAGGTGTTCGAGCGGATGCGCCTGCAGATGGACGACCAGATCCCCGCCGACGCGCCGGGCTGGATCGTCACCCGCTACGAGCAGATGGTGATGGGCTGCACCGCCACCGACGCCGCCGTGACCCCCGAGGCACCGGCCGCGAACTGAGGCCCTCCGCCGATTGCGACGGCAGCATGACGAAAAAGCGCCCCCGCCCGACCGCGGGGGCGTGACTTTGAGGCGGGGGCGGACTACATAGCGCCTAACAGCCCCCAGCCATCGAGGTCCGTTCGTGCAACCCTTTCTGGCCCATCCCTTCGATTCGGACCGCCTGCATGAGGAATGCGGCATCTTCGGCGCCATCGGCGTGGCGGACGCATCGAACTTCGTGGCCCTGGGCCTTCATGCGCTGCAGCATCGCGGCCAGGAGGCGGGCGGCATCGTCGCCCACGACCCCGAACAGGGTTTCAACAGCGCCCATCGCTTCGGCTATGTCCGCGACAACTTCACCAAGCCCGAGCTGATGGCCACCCTGCCCGGCCCGCTGGCCATCGGGCATGTCCGCTACTCCACCGCCGGGACCAAGGCCAACACCGCGATCCGCGACGTGCAGCCCTTCTTTGGCGAGTTCCACATGGGCGGCTGCGCGATCGCCCATAACGGCAACATCACCAACGCGAGCGCCCTGCGGCGCGAACTGATCGAGCGCGGCTCGATCTTCCAGTCGTCCTCAGACAGCGAGTGCATCATCCACCTGATGGCCCGGTCGATCCAGCGCAACATTCCCGAGCGGATGAAGGACGCGCTGCGCCGGGTCGAGGGTGCGTTCAGCGTCATCGCCATGACCCGGACCAAGCTGATCGGCGTGCGCGACGCCCTGGGCGTGCGGCCGCTGGTTCTGGGCCGTGTGGGCGAGGACGGATACGTGCTGGCCTCCGAGACCTGCGCGCTGGACATCATCGGCGCCGAGTTCCTGCGCGAGGTCGAGCCGGGCGAAATGGTCGTGATCTCCAAGGGCGAGATCGAATCGTCGCGGCCCTTCGGCCCCTCGACGGGCCGGTTCTGCATCTTCGAGCATGTCTATTTCTCGCGCCCCGATTCGATCATCGGCGGGCGGTCGGTCTATGAGACGCGCCGCCAGATCGGGGTCGAGCTGGCCCGCGAGGCGCCGGTCGAGGCCGACCTGGTCTGCCCGGTGCCCGACAGCGGCACCCCGGCGGCCATCGGCTATGCGCAGGAATCGGGCATCCCCTACGGCATGGGGATCATCCGCAACCAGTACATGGGCCGGACCTTCATCGAACCCACCGACCAGATCCGCAACATGGGCGTGCGGCTGAAGCTGAACGTGAACCGCGCGCTGATCGCGGGCAAGCGGGTCGTGCTGGTCGATGACAGCGTGGTGCGCGGCACCACCAGCCGCAAGATCAAGGACATGATCCTGGATGCCGGCGCGGCCGAGGTGCATTTCCGCATCGCCTCGCCCCCCACGGCCTGGCCCTGCTTCTACGGCGTGGATACGCCGGACAGGGAGAAGCTCTTGGCCGCGAACATGACGCCCGAGGAGATGCGCGACTGGATCGGTGTGGACAGCCTGTCCTTCGTGTCGCTGGACGGTCTTTACCGCGCGGCAGGCGAGGCCGCGGGTCGCGACACCAAGGCGCCGCGCTATTGCGATGCGTGCTTCTCGGGCGATTATCCCGTGGCGCCCTTCGATCAGCTGGAGCGCGGGTTCCGGATGAAGGTCGGCTCCGAGACCGCGGTGAAGCAAGCCGCCGAGTGATGGCGTCCCGCGACGGCCGGGGGACGTCCCGTCCCCCGGACCCCCTGGGGGATATTTTCGTGAAGAAGAAGGGTCAGGGGACGATACGTTCGAGCGCGTCGTAGCCTGCCGCGTCGGTGGACCAGATGGCCACGGCAAGGCCGTCGGGCTTGTGGCGCAGCGTAGCCAGTTCGGCGCGCGTGACCCATCGGGCGCGGTTCACGATGCCTTCGGGATCGGCCAGCGTCAGGCGGTCGGGGCCGGTGAGGGTTGCGCGGAAGTGGATCTCGACCTGATGGAAGCGGCGGTCGGGGTCATGGAATTCGTTGACCAAAAAGGGCGCGCCCACGGCGATACTCAGGCCGGTTTCCTCCAGCACCTCGCGGACGAGATTGTCGGGAAGCGAGGCGTGCGGCTCGACCCCGCCGCCGGGCAGGCACCAGAGGTCGGACTGCGCGCCCGGATAGGCGTTCACCATCAAGACGCGGTCCGCCTGCAGGATCGCGGCGCGGACCGCCAGGCGGATCATCCGGTGATCCGGTTCGCATGGCCCATCTTGCGGCCGGGGCGCGCCTCGCCCTTGCCATAGAGGTGGATCTGCGTGCGTGGCTGCGCCAGCAGCGCGGGCACGCGGTCCATGTCGTCGCCGATCAGGTTCTCCATCACCACATCCGCATGGCGTTGGCCGTCGCCCAAGGGCAGGCCCGCCACGGCGCGGATATGCTGTTCGAACTGATCGACCGCGCAGCCCGCCTGCGTCCAGTGGCCGGAATTGTGCACGCGCGGCGCGATCTCGTTCACGATCAGGCCCTGCGGCGTCACGAACAGCTCGACCCCCAGCACGCCCACATAGTCCAGCGCATTGGCGATGCGCGCGGCGATCAGCACGGCGTCGGTGGTGACGCGGGCGGGCTGGCCGCAGGGGATGGTGGTGGTGCGCAGGATGCCGCCTTCATGCACGTTCAGGCCCGGATCGAAGGCCGCGACCTGGCCGTCGGTGCCGCGCGCGATGATCACGCTGATCTCGGCGGTGAAATGGACGAAGCCCTCCAGGACCGAGGGCGCGCCGGTCCAGTCGGCGGGGCCGTCGCCGATGCGGACCTGGCCCTTGCCGTCATAGCCCATGCGGCGGGTCTTGAGGATCGAGGGGCGCCCGATCCGGGCGATGGCCCCGTCCAGTGCGGATTGGTCGGGGACGTCGGCGAAGGGCGCGACGGTCAGGCCGATCTCGGTCAGGAAGGTCTTCTCGGTCAGGCGGTCCTGGGACACGGCCAGGGCGCGGCGGCCCGGGCGGATCGGGCGCAGGCTCTCCAGCAGGTCCAGCGCCGAGGTGGGGACGTTCTCGAATTCGTAGGTGATGACGTCGACGCTCTCGGCGAAGGCGCGCAGCGCGGCCTCATCCTCATAGGAGGCGGTCGTCACGCGCCAGGCTACGTCGCCCGCGGGCGCAGCGCCCGGCTCATAGATGTGGCAGCGCAGGCCGAGGCGGCTGGCCGCTGCCGACAGCATGCGGCCCAGCTGGCCGCCGCCCAGGATGCCGATGGTGCGGATCTCAGTCATCGACCGGCTCCTCGGGGATCGATGCCGACAGCGCCGCGCGCCAATCGTCCAGCCGCTGCGCCAGCGCCGGATCGCTCAGCGCCAGGATGCCCGCCGCCATCAGCCCGGCATTGGCCGCACCGGCAGCCCCGATCGCCATGGTCGCGACCGGATAGCCCTTGGGCATCTGCACGATGGAATAGAGCGAATCGACACCCGAGAGCGCCTTGGTCTGGACGGGCACGCCGATCACCGGGATGCGCGTCTTGGACGCCATCATGCCGGGCAGATGGGCGGCCCCGCCCGCGCCCGCGATGATCACCTTGAGGCCGCGATCCGCCGCGCTGCGTCCGTAGTCCCACAGCCGGTCGGGCGTGCGATGGGCGCTGACGATGCGGGCGGTCCAGGTAATGCCCAACTCGTCCAGGATCGTCGCCGCCTCGCGCATGGTGGGCCAGTCGGACTGGCTGCCCATGATGATTCCCACCGGTTCGGTCATCGCTTTGTCCCCGTTCTGCCGTCACGCCCGTCCTAGCGCGGGCGGGCGCGGGTCGCAATCAGGCGATGATGTCGGGGGTCAGCTCATCCTCCAGCCGGGCGATGCGGTCCTTTAGCGACAGCTTCTGCTTCTTCAGGCGCTGCAGTGCCAGCGACGAGGTCAGCTGCTGCCCCTGCAGGGCGGCGATCGCCTCGTCCAAATCGCGATGCTCGCAGCGCAGCGCCTCGAGGCGGGTGCGGGCGATCTGGTCGTGGGTCATCGAATGCTGCATGTTCATCGGACGGACTCGGGGTCTGGGATGCCGTGGTCCCGACTTATAGCGCGTCGCGGGCGTTCTGTTAACACCATGCGTGCAACATGCCGAACCTATTGCAAAATCAGCGACGTCACGCCATCGTGATCCCGATGATGCCCTGTGGAGACGGCCGATGAGAGGCGCGCTGATCCTGATGCTGGCACTGGCCGGTCCCGCCGCGGCGCAGGACCCGATGCAGCTGTGCGTGAACCAATGCATGTTCGACAGCGGGCCGGCAGGCAGCCCGCGATACGATGCCTGCATCGCCCGCATGTGCACGACCACGGCCCCCGCCCCCGCGGAGGACCCGACGCTGCGTGGAGACATCGCTGCCCCCGCGCCGCCCGCGATGGAGGATCCGGGAACCGACGGGCCGTCGGGCTGGACCGTGGGCACGTTGGCCGACGGAAGCGCGTTCAGTGCAGGCATCCGCTATCAGGGCCGCGGGCTGGATTACCTGTGCCGGGCGGGCGGGCCGGGGCTGATCGGCCTGTCGGGCATGCGGGCGGACGGCAGCGTGACGATCCTGGTCGACGGTCAGCGCCTGCGCATGAGCTTCGTGGCGCAGGACGATGTCGTCTATGCGCAGGCGGATCCGGGCTCGTCCCTGCTGGCCGCGCTGATGGGCGGGCGGCAGGTCACGCTGTCGGACGGCAGCGCCACGACCTCGCTGCCGCTGACCGGATCACGGGCGGCGATCCAGCAGGCGATGCGGAGCTGCGGCCTTCTGCCCTGAGCGGGGCCAGTCCCGCATCTTGCAATGCCCCTGCGGGCTTTCCATATTCAGGGACGGGACAAGGGTTCCCGCAACGGGACCCCGGGACCGCAGTCGCTGAACCGCAAAGGGCTGACATGACAAAGATTTCCTTGGGGGCGCACCCCTATCTTCTGGGCTTCGACCAACTGGAGCGTCTGGTCGAACGGGCCGCCAAGGGTGCCGAGGGCTATCCCCCCTACAACATCGAACACCTGCCGCCCGACGCGTTCCGCATCACGCTTGCCGTCGCCGGTTTCGCCGAGGACGACCTGTCGATCACCACCGAGGACCGGCAGCTTGTCATCCGCGGCCGCCAGCCCGAGGCCGACGACACGCGCGTCTATCTGCATCGCGGCATCGCCGCCCGCGCCTTTCAGCGCAGCTTCGTGCTGGCCGACGGGGTCGAGGTGACCGCAGCCGCGATGGAGAACGGGCTTTTGCATGTCGATCTGCGCCGCATCAGCCCGCAGCAGGTCGTCAAGACCATTCCGATCAGCCGCAAGACAGGGGATCAGCGATGAACAGCAAATTCGACTTCGGCACTGGCGCGGATCAGACCGTCTACATCCGTCCGGTGGACACCGACACCCTTCCGCGCGACCTGCGCGAGAAGCTGCCCGGCGTGCGCATCCTTTATGCCGTGCATGACACGGACGGAGAGCGTCTGGCCCTGGTTCAGGACCGCAGGCTGGCCTTTACGCTGGCGCGGCAGAACGAGCTGACCCCCGTCAGCGTCCACTGAGCCGTCACGCCGCGGGCGCATAGCGCATGAAGGCGAAGGCCCGCCCGTCCGGCGACCAGCAGGGGACATTCAGCGTCCCCTGCCCTCCGAACAGATCGCACAGCTTGCGCCGCCCCGTCCCGTCGGGTCGCATGATCCACAGGGATACGTCGCGGTCGCGCGGATGCTCGGTCGTGCCCGGCGCATAGGTCAGGAACACGACATGCCGACCGCAGGGCGAGGGGTGCGGGAACCAGTTCACGCTTTCGTCGCGAAAAACCGGGGCGGCCTCGCTGCCGTCCGTGCGCATGCGCCAGATCTGGGCGTGCCCCGTCGCGTCGCTGTTGAACCAGATCCATGTGCCGCAGGGGCTGAAGTCGGGGCCGTCGTGATGGGCGATCCCCGGCGTGAGGATGCGCTCGTCGCCGCCGGCCAGATCGCAGGTGGCGATCCGCACGACCCGGTCGCCGCCGCGCGCGCAGGCATAGGTCATCCGGTCCCCCAAGGCGCCGTGCCACCAGCTGGGCCGCGGTGTCGGCAGGGTCACGGTCCCGTCCGGTCCCAGCACATGCATACCCGCGCCGCTGCCGTCATGGGCGGAAAAGACGATACGTCCGTCGGGCAGGAAGCCGTGATCGTTGTTGCAGCGCTCGGGCAGGCCCGTGGCGATGGGCGTCAGCCCGCCCGCATCGGCCCGGAACAGCCCGCCATCGCCATTCACCAGGAACCAGCCGTCGGGATGCCAGTTCGGCGCCTCGATCAGGCGCGGGCTGCGCAGCACGACACGCGCCTGCCCGGTCGCGATGTCCCAGACCTCCAGCGACGACCGCCAGCTCATGCCGCGACCCGACGGCGACGCCAGTGGCGCAGCGCCAGGACCGTGAGGATCGCCGAGAACACGACCAGCTGATAGCTTAGCGCTTGGGCCAGCGCCGCCGGATGATCGGCCCCGCCGCGCAGCGCTACGAAGAACAGGCTGGAGACGATGGCGATGCCGATGACCGCGCCGACCTGCTGAAAGGCCTGCATCCCGCCGGTCGCCGCCCCCGCAATGCGTCCCGGGACATCCCTCAGGACCAGCTGGAACAGCGGAGAGATCGCCAGCCCCATGCCCAGCCCGTTGAGCGCCAGCGGTCCCGCCAGCGTCGTCACTCCGAAAGGCGTCGGCGGATCGCCCGCGACATGGCGCAACCACGCCATTCCGGCCAGAAGCACCGTCGCGCCAAGCGCGATGCGCGCCGTCAGGATGCGCGTGCCGAACCGCCCGGTGATCCAGCTGCCGACCATCACGCCCAAGGGGAAGGGTGCCGTGGCCAGACCCGATTCCAGCGGGCTGAGCCCGAAGCCGGTCTGGAAATAGATGGCCAGCACCAGGAACATCCCCGGAATGGCCGAGAAATGCAGCATCACCACGGTCACGCCCGACAGGAAGCCGCCATCACGCAGCAATGCGACGGGCAGCAGCTGCTCACGCCCCGCCTGTTCCAGCGCGTGCTGGCGGCGCAGGAACAGCGCCGCCACCGGCAGCGCCAAGGCCAGCAGCGCCAGTGACCACCACGGCCAGCCCAGCAGCGGGCCCTCGATCATCGGCAGCACGGCCAGCGTCACGGCCAGCGCGAAAAGCGCCACCCCCGGCCAGTCGATCGCCATGCCGCGCGCCGAATCCAGCCGCGGGATCAGGTTCATCCCACCCAGGACGACCAGCAGCCCCACAGGCAAATTCACCAGGAAAATCGGGCGCCAGTCCAGCCCATAGAGGTCGGCGGTGATCAGCAGCCCGCCCAGAAGCGGACCAGTCACCGCACCCAGGCTGACCACGACACCCGCCAGCGCGAAGGCGCGCGCCTTCTGGTCGGGGGGAAAGATCACATGCATGATCGCCATGACCTGCGGCACCATCATCGCCCCGCCGATGCCCTGCAGCGCGCGCGCCCCGATCAGCACGCCGACGCCGGGCGCAAGCCCGCACAGCACCGATGCCAGCGTGAACAGCGCCACCCCGGACAGGAACAGCCGCTTGCGGCCCAGCTTGTCGCCGAACCGCCCGCAGGGCAGCAGCGCCACCGCGAAGGCCAGCACATAGGCGGCCGAGATCCATTCGATCTGCGTCTCGGTCGCGTTCAGGTCGGCCTTGATCGAGGGCAGCGCCACGTTGACGATGCTGACATCGACCAGGTTCATGAAATTGCCCATCAGCAGCAGCACCGTCGCCGCCCAAGGATTGCCGACCCGGCCGGGGTCTTTCGGTTCCGTCATCAAAGCCTCCGGTGATCTGGCCGCGCCGGTCGAACCGTGGCCCTGGCCTGCGGGTTCCGCAACGGCGAACGGCCCCGGTGTCGCACCGGGGCCGTTCAAAGGATCGGGTCGCGGATCAGGACAGGCCGATCAGGCCCATGCTCTCCAGCTTCAGCAGCACCTGATGGGCGGCGCTGTCCACGTCGATGTCCGTGGTGTCCACGCGCAGCTCGGGCTTCGCGGGCTCCTCATAGGGGTCCGAGATGCCGGTGAACTCCTTGATCTTGCCTTCGCGGGCCAGCTTGTAGAGGCCCTTGCGGTCCCGGCGCTCGCACTCCTCCAGGGGGGTGGCGACATGGACCTCGACGAAGGCGCCGCCCGCCTCGACCATCTCGCGGACCGCACGGCGGGTCGCGGTATAGGGCGCGATGGGCGCGCAGATCGCGATGCCGCCGTTCTTGGTGATCTCGGAGGCGACATAGCCGATGCGCTTGATGTTGATGTCGCGATGCTCCTTGGAGAAGCCCAGCTCCGACGACAGATGCTTGCGCACCACGTCACCGTCCAGCAGCGACACGGGACGCCCGCCCATCTCCATCAGCTTGACCATCAGCGCATTGGCGACGGTCGACTTGCCCGAACCCGACAGGCCGGTGAAGAACACCGTGAAGCCCTGCTTGGCGCGCGGGGGCGAGGTGCGGCGCAGCTGCTGCACGACCTCGGGGAAGCTGAACCATTCCGGGATGTCCAGCCCCTCGCGCAGGCGGCGGCGCAGCTCGGTGCCGCTGATGTCCAGGACGGTGCAGCCCTCGGGAACTTCGTTCGCGGGGAAATACTGGGCCTTCTCCTGCACATAGACCATGTGCTTGAAGTCCACCATCTCGACGCCGATCTCGGACTGGTGCTGCTTGAACAGCTCCTGCGCGTCATAGGGACCATAGAAGTCCTTGCCCTGGCTGTTTTTGCCCGGTCCGGCATGGTCGCGGCCGACGATGAAATGCGTGACGCCGTGATTGGCGCGGATCAGCCCGTGCCAGACTGCCTCGCGCGGACCCGCCATGCGCATGGCCAGGTTCAGCAGCGACAGGTTGGTCGTGGCCGCCGGATACTTGTCCAGCACCGCCTCGTAGCAGCGCACGCGGGTGAAGTGGTCCACGTCGCCGGGCTTCGTCATGCCGACGACGGGATGGATCAGCAGGTTGGCCTGCGCCTCGCGCGCGGCGCGGAAGGTCAGTTCCTGATGGGCGCGGTGCAGCGGGTTGCGGGTCTGGAAGGCCACGATCCGGCTCCAGCCCAGCTTCTTGAAGAAGGCGCGCAGTTCGTTTGGCGTGTTGCGGCGGGCGCGGAAATCGTAATGCGTCGGCGCGGCCAGACCCTTGACCGGGCCGCCCAGATAGATCGGACCCGCGACGTTGTGAAGATAGTTCACGGCCGGGTGGGCCAGATCGTCGGCGCCGAAAACCTTCTCGGCCTCGCGCGACTTGTTCGGAACCCATTTGTCGGTGACCGACATGACCGCCAGAATCACGCCTTCCTGATCGCGCAGCGCGATGTCGGTGCCGGGTTCCAGCCCGCCGGCAAAGGCCTCGGACACGTCCAGGGTGATCGGCATCGGCCACAGCGCGCCGGATGACAGGCGCATCTCCTCGACCACGCCGTCATAGTCGGCCTGGGTCAGGAAGCCCTTCAGCGGGTTGAAGCCGCCGTTCATCAGCAGCTCCAGATCGCAGATCTGGCGCGGCGTCAGGTCCCAGCTGGGCATGGTGCCGGCATCGTCCTTCAGCGACGCGGCCGCCGCCTCGGAGACGTAGAGTTCGGGAATCGGGCTGTGGTTCGGCAGGGTCATGTTCGGCGCTCGTGGTTTGCACAGGTCAGATCAACACGCGCATCCGAAGGCGGCCGCGTGACTCGGTCGCACCCATACCGGCGTAAAAAGCGATATTCAAGTCTGGGAAAACGGTAGAGGCGCGAATGGGCGCAGTGTTGCGCAGGAACCGCGCCCGCGTCATAGATTGATGCCCTCAAGCGAAAAGAGAGACCGCCATGACCGCCACGGACCCCCTGCGCGCCCTTGATCGGGAGGAACGCGAGCTGGACGCCCAGAGCCAGCCCGACATCCTGACCACGCTGGACGACCGGCAGCTGACCACGCTGATCGGGCTGCTGCGCCTGCGCCGCAACCGCGCGCGCGACATCTCCGCCCGTCAGGGCCGCGAGATGCGCGGCAAGGTGGCGCCCAAGGGCTCGACCGCCGCGGGCGGCAACGAGGGCACCCGCAGCAAGGCCGAACTGCTGACCGCCGCGCTGGACCGGGCCATGGCCGAGCGCGAGCGTCGCGGCACGGTCAGCTGACCGCCGCGACCAGGCTTTCGGGGGCGGGGTCCGCCTCGCCCAGGGCCGCCAGATAATGCTCCGCGTCCAGCGCCGCCATGCAGCCCATGCCCGCGCTGGTCACCGCCTGACGATAGACGTGATCGGTCAGGTCGCCCGCCGCGAAGACGCCGGGGATCGAGGTGCGGGTGCTGCCCGGCTCGACCTTGACGTAGCCGCCATTGTGCAGCTCCAGCTGGTCCTTGACCAGTTCGCTGGCCGGGGCATGCCCGATCGCCACGAAGACGCCATCCGCAGGAATCGTCCGAGTCGTGCCGTCGCGCAGGTCGCGCAGCACCGCCCCGGTGACCCCGGCAGGCGCATCGGTGCCGGTGATCTCGGCCAGTTCGGCGTTCCAGACGACCTCGACCTTGGGATGGGCGAAGAGGCGGTTCTGCAGGATCTTCTCGGCGCGCAGGCTGTCGCGGCGATGGACCAGGGTCACCTTGCTGGCAAAGCGCGTCAGGAACAGCGCCTCCTCGACCGCGGTGTTGCCGCCGCCGATCACCACCACCTCGCGGTTGCGATAGAAGAACCCGTCGCAGGTCGCGCAGGCACTGACGCCGAAGCCCTTGAACTTCTCCTCCGACGGCAGGCCCAGCCAGCGGGCCTGCGCGCCGGTCGCCAGGATCACCGCATCGGCCGTCACCACGCGCCCGCTGTCGCAGGTCGCAACGAAGGGACGCCGACCCAGGTCGAGGGAGGTGACCATGTCGATCACGATCTCGGCACCCATGGCGCGGGCATGGGCCTCCATCTTGACCATCAGCTCGGGGCCCTGGATCTCGGTCTCACCGGGCCAGTTTTCGACCTCGGTGGTGATGGTCAGCTGCCCGCCGGGCTGCATGCCCTGGATGAGCATCGGCTCCAGCATGGCGCGGGCCGCATAGACCGCCGCCGTATAGCCGGCCGGGCCCGATCCCACGATCAAAAGTTTCACATGGCTGCGTTCGGTCATCTTGCGCCCCTTTCGCGGTTTGTGCATGAGGTAGTCCCTCACGCGCCGGACTGCAACGCATCCCCGCCCATGCCCGATCTCGACAAGATTGTTGCGCCGGACGGGGCGGCATTGTAGTTTCCGGCAACGCCAAGACCCGAAACAGAAAGACAATCATGGCCGGCGCCAAACTCGACGACATCGACCGCAAGATCCTGGCCGAACTTCAGGCCGATGGGCGCATGACCAATGTCGAACTGGCTCGGCGCGTCGGCATCTCGGCGCCGCCCTGCCTGCGGCGCGTGCGCACGCTGGAGGAGCTGGGCTACATCCGCGGCTATCACGCCGACATCGACGCGCGCGAGCTGGGATTCGAGGTGCAGGTCTTTGCCATGGTGCGTCTCGCGTCGCAATCCGAACGCGATCTCTCGGCCTTCGAGGCGCTGGTCCAGGAATGGCAGCTGGTCCGCGAATGCCACATGCTGAACGGCGAGATCGACTTCATCCTGAAATGCATCTCTCCGGATCTGTCGACCTTCCAGCGGTTCCTGACCAACAGCCTGACCGCCGCGCCCAACGTGGCCTCGGTCAAGACCTCGCTGGTTATCCGGGGCGCCAAGGACCTGCCCGCCGTCCCCTTCGAGATCGTCGAGGAACGCGTCCGCGAAGCGGGCTGATCCTTACGCAGGCTGGCCCGACTGACGCTGCTGATCTGGTCCTTGGCCAGCGTCGCGCTGATGGGCTGGATGCTGGCCCAGAACCCATTCGCCGCCCCGTTGGTCGATCGCGGCCTGGCCGAGGCACGCCTTGCGCTGGACCGCGCGGTCGCGGCGCGGGCGACACCGGACTGGCTGATCTCGCGACTGCGCGCCGCGCTGGACGCAGGCGACCGCCCGATGGTGCAGATGCTGTCCGATCTGGCCCGCGATCAGGGAACGCCCCTGCCCGCCGACCTGCGCGCCCGCACGGACGCCGCGCTGGACGTGGGCGTGGTACAGACCCTGTCCGATTGCGGTGCCTGCATGCGTGACGTCACGGCCTGCCCCAGCCTGACGCTGGTCGCGGCCTGCACCCTGCCCTTCGAGCTGTCGCCCGCGGGCGACGCAGCCGCCCTGATCCGGCAGGGCGGCACCTGGGCCTCGGGCGGCGATCCGGACGGGATCGAGGCCGCCTTGGCAACGCTCGGCCTTGCCGCCACGGCTGGCACGCTGATGACCGCCGGCGGCAGCATGTCGCTCAAGGGCGCGGCCACCACGCTGCGCGTCGCGCGCCGCGCGGATGCGCTGTCGCCGGGCATGACGCGCGCCCTGAGGGCGGCCGCGCGCAGCCCCGCGCCCGCCCGTGCCCTGTCGGGCATCGCCACGGATGTCGCGACCATCGGGCGGCACGCCTCGGTCGGACAGGTGCTGCCGGTGCTGCGGCTGGCGGATGATCCGGCGGAACTGGGCCGCCTCGCGCGCCTCTCCGAGGCGGCGGGGCCGCGGACGGGGCGCACATTGACGGTGCTGGGCAAATCCGACAGCCTCCGCCTGATGCGGCGCGTGGCGGATGCCGCCATGGCCGCGGCGGCGCTGATCGGGCTGGTCCTGGGACAGATCGCGGCGCTGATCGGCGCGGCCGTGCAGATGGCGCTGCGCCGCGCGCTGGCCCCCGCACCCGCGCGCCGCCGACCGCCGCCGCTGCGCGCGCCCTATAGGGCGATGGCGCTGATCAGGCGGCCGTAGTCGGGCTGGCCCTCATGCGTGGCGCGGCGATAGCTGAAGAAGCGGTCCGGGTCGGAATAGGTGCAATGGCGCGACCATTCGGCCTCGACCCCCGCCGCGCGCAGCCGCGACAGGCCAAAGCCGGGCAGGTCGAACATGGGCCGGCCGTTCGGCCCGCCGGAGAAGAAGCGCTGGTTCTCTTCGTCCTCGGCCAGGAAATCGTCCATGAACTCGGGGCTGACCTCATAGGCGCGCTGGCTGATGGTCGGGCCAATCACCGCGCGGATGCGCGTGGCGCCCAGATCGCGCATGGCGTCCACGGTCGCCTCGATCACCCCGCAGAGCGCCCCGCGCCAGCCGGCATGGCAAGCACCGACGACGCCCGCCGCGGGGTCGGCCAGCAGAACCGGCTGGCAATCCGCGGTCAGTACGGCGACGGCCACGTCGCGGCGGCGCGTGACCAGGCCGTCGGCGCGGATCTCCTTGACGGTTTCCACATCGTCGCCCTCGGCCAGCGTCACCACATCGGCGGAATGGACCTGCTTGACGGTGGCCAGCAGGCCCGCCGACACGCCCATCGCACCCGCGACGCGGGCGCGGTTGACCAGCACCATCTCGCTCTGGTCGCTGGAGCGGCGGCCGCAGTTCAGCCCCGCGAACAGCCCCGAGGAGGCGCCGCCCTTGCGGGTGAAGAAGCCGTGCTTCACGTCAGAGAGCAGCGGATGGGTCAGGATTTCAAGCGTCGTCTGCATGGGCCTCCAGAGGTGCGAACCCCGGCACCGGCGGCGCGGAACGGGGCCAGATCGCGATTGCCTTGAACAGGTGACCCATTTCCTGCGGATGGGTCAAGCGCCGATGGGCGGCGACAGCCCCCGCATCGCCCGCGCGGGCCAACGCCTCGGCCCGGGCCGAGATGCCGAGCGCCTCCAGCCAGTCGCCCTGCCGGACCGGGGCCGAGACCGCCGCCCCGCCCCGGACGGCCGCCGCCGCCAGCGCCGCGAAATCGACATGGGCGGTCAGGTCCGCCTCTCCGGGATGGGCCAGCGGATCGTCGGGCGCATGGTCGCGCAGCGCCTGGAATGTGTCGCCATAGCCGTTCCATCCGCCGTAATCGATCAGGATCGCCGCGCCCCCATGGGCCGCGATGCGCCGCGCCACGGCCTCGGCGAAGGCTGTGCCCTCGGGGCAGTCCTCGACGATGTCGCCGGGGCGGCCGGGGCGATCGAGCGGCACGACAGGTCCCAAGCCGATCCGCAGGCCGGTCTCCGACAACCCGACCATCCGCTCTCGCCAGCCTTCGGGTGTCATCTGGAACTGCCGGATCGGCAGGGCGTCTATGAACTCGTTCCCTATCAGGAACAAAGGCTTGTCTGCTGTATCCTCGATGGCGTCGAGATGCGTGACATCGCCCAATCTCTCGCGCTGCACCTGACGCAGATGCGGTGACGCCTCGATCAGCGCGACCTCCGCCGCGTCGGTCAGCCCGGGCACGCGGGCCATGACGCGCAGCATGTCGGCCATCAGCGTGCCGCGACCCGGTCCCGGTTCCACCAGGGCGATGGCCTCCGGACGACCCTGGTCGATCCAGGCCTGTGCCAAGGCCAGCCCGCACAGCTCGCCGAACATCTGGTGGATCTCGGGGGCGGTGGTGAAGTCGCCCGCCCTGCCGAAGGGATCGCGGGTCGCGTAATAGCCGTGGCGGCCGTCCATCAGGCAGATGCGCATGTATTCGGCCAGGCTGATCGGCCCGGTCGCCCGGATGCGCGCCGCGATCAGCCCGGCCAGCGGCGTCACAGGCGCGGCCTGCGCCGCGCGGCGGCGATCAGTGCCAGCCCGATCAGCACCATGGGCAGCGACAGCAGCTGTCCCATGGTCAGGCCGAGGTCCGGCCCTCCGACGACATGGCCAAGCGGATTGTCCGGGGTGATGAACTGCGCGTCGGCCACGCGGAACAGCTCCACGACCATCCGCGCCAGCCCGTAGCCCGCCAGGAAGATGCCGAAGGCCAGGCCCGGACGGCGCAGCCCGCCCGCACGCACCACGGCGAACAGGATCAGGCCCAAAAGCAGTCCCTCCAGCCCCGCCTCGTAGAGTTGGCTGGGATGGCGTGCGCAAGGGCCGACGATGCCGGGGCAGGTCTGCGCGGCCTCTCCGGGAAAGACGACGCCCCAGGGCAGGTCGGTCGGCCGCCCCCACAGTTCGGCATTGATGAAGTTGGCAATACGCCCGAAAAAGATGCCGATGGGCGCCACGACCGCCATTGCATCCGCCAGCCGCAGGACCGGCACGCCCTGCGACCGCGCCCAGGCCCAGGTCGCGACGATCACCCCGGCGAAACCGCCGTGAAAGCTCATCCCGCCCTTCCAGACCTTCACGATCTCCAGCGGGTTGGCGAGATAGTAGGCCGGTTCATAGAACAGCACGAAGCCCAAGCGACCGCCGACGATCACGCCCAGGATGACCCATGTCAGAAGGTCGTCCACCCGGTCGGGCGCCGTGGGCGGCGTGCCGCCCCAGATCGCGGGGCGGCGCATCATCGCCACGATCAGCCGCCAGCCCAGGATCAGACCAGCCAGATAGGCCAGCGCATACCAGCGCAGCGAGAGCGAGAACCCGCCCAGGGTCAGCGTGAAGATCTCGGGCGAGATGTCGGGAAAGGGGATCATGGAACCTCGGCTGTGCTGTGCGCGCGCACGCTAGTCGCCAAGCCCGCGGTGTCAACATTGAACCCCGGCGCCAACCGGACCATATAGGGTGCAACGATCCGCAGGAGACCCGAGCCATGACCACCCAGAACCGCTTCTTCGACGACATGTCCAAGCTGATGACCAACGCCATGGGCGTGGCCCAGGGCGCCCGGACCGAGGCCGAGACGGCGATGAAAAGCTGGATCGACCGCTGGCTGGCCGATCGCGACTTCGTGACCCGCGAGGAGTTCGAGGCCGTGCGCGAGATGGCCATCAAGGCGCGCACCGAGAATGCCGAGCTAAAGGCCCGCCTGGACGCGCTGGAGACGCCCGCGACGCCCGCCCCCGCGGCCGACGCGTAAGCGCGGCGGCCATCAGGGGCGCAGCGCCGTCCGCGCGATCAGCGCGCCCGCCGCGTCATAGACCAGCACCGCGTCGTCATCCGTCAGCACGACAATGCGGTCGCCGGCGAAGGTCACCGCGGCGGCACTCGCCCCGTCGGGCAGCGTGATGGCCTCGGGCAGGTCGGGCAGCACCGGCTGGTCCAGCCGCAGCCACAGCAGCGCCACGACCGCGACCATCCCGAAGCCCATCACCAGCGTCAGCCCCGTGACCAGCGTCTTGAGAAAGCGCAGTTCCGGGACGGCTTTCGCCACCACCTTCCAGTCGGTATCATCCTGCGCCATGTCGATCCTTTCCGTCACCATCCCGGCGAACCCGCCCGACCGTCTTGATAAGGCGCTTGCCCTGGCGGTGCCAGATGACGCCGCCCTGTCGCGGTCGCGCCTGGCGCGGCTGATCGCGGACGGCGCCGTCGCGGGGCCGGACGGCCCGGCCACCGACGTGAAGGCCCGCGTCTCCGAGGGGCAGGAATACCGCATCACCCTGGCCGCCCCCGAACCCGTCGAGACCCGCCCCGAGGCGATCCCGCTGGAGATCGTGCACGAGGACGATGACCTGATCGTGATCGACAAGCCCGCCGGGATGGTCGTCCATCCCGCGCCCGGCAGCCCGTCGGGCACGCTGGTCAACGCGCTTCTGGCCCATTGCGGCGATTCGCTCTCGGGCATCGGCGGAGAGCGCAGGCCCGGCATCGTGCACCGCATCGACAAGGACACCTCGGGCCTGCTGGTCGTGGCGAAATCGGACCGCGCCCATCACGGCCTGGCCGCCCAGTTCGAGGCGCACAGCGCCACCCGCCGCTATCTGGCGCTGGCGCATGGGGTGATCGACGCGGCCGATCCGCGCCTGCGCGGCACGCCCGGCGTCAGCTTCGAGGATGGCCAGGTCCTGCGCATCGCCACGAACCTCGGTCGCCACCCGACCGACCGGCAGCGTCAGGCGGTCGTGGCGCAGGGGCGCCATGCCGTGACGCGCGCCCGACTGATCGAGTGCTTCGGCACCCCGCCCTCGGCCATGCTGGTCGAATGCCGGCTGGAGACCGGGCGAACGCATCAGATCCGCGTGCACATGGCCCATTGCGGGTTGGGCCTGGTCGGCGATCCGACCTATGGCGGCGCGCGGCGGGCCTCGGCCAAGGCGCTTGGCACGGCGACCGCTGCGGCGTTGCAGGCCTTTTCGCGCCAGGCGCTGCATGCGGCGCATCTGGGCTTCGTTCATCCGGTGACCGGGCAGGCCCTGTCCTTCGACAGCGCGCTGCCTGCCGACATGCAGGATCTGCTGGACCGGCTTCGCGCTCCCTCTTGACGCAGGGGTCCGGGATGCACAGATGACGGTGTTCCCTCGGATGCGTCATCCTGTCCAGGAACCTGGCAGATCGACGCTGCGTTACCGGGTCTCTGCGAAAGGCTTGTACCATGGCGACCTATGGAAATCTTCCCGCCCCCAGTCCCGAACAGGGCCTGAATCGCTATCTGCAGGAGATCCGGAAGTTCCCGCTCTTGGAACCCGAAGAGGAATATATGCTGGCCAAGGCCTGGGCAGACCATGAGGACAGCGAGGCCGCTCACCGTCTGGTCACCAGCCACCTGCGCCTGGCCGCCAAGATCGCGATGGGCTATCGCGGCTACGGCCTGCCCCAGGCCGAGGTCATCAGCGAGGCCAATGTCGGCCTGATGCAGGCGGTCAAGCGTTTCGACCCCGAACGCGGCTTCCGTCTGGCGACCTATGCGATGTGGTGGATCCGCGCCTCGATCCAAGAGTACATTCTGCGGTCCTGGTCCTTGGTCAAGATGGGCACGACCAGCGCGCAGAAGAAGCTGTTCTTCAACCTGCGCAAGGCCAAGTCCAAGATCGGCGCGCTGGAGGAGGGCGACCTGCGCCCCGAAAACGTCGCCCAGATCGCGACCGAGCTGAACGTGACCGAGAAGGAAGTCATCGACATGAACCGCCGCCTGTCGGGCGGCGACGCGTCGCTGAACGCGCAGGTCGGGTCGGGCGACGGCGAATCCGCCGCCCAGTGGCAGGACTGGCTGGAGGATACCGACGCCAACCAGGCCGAGGCCTATGCCGAATCCGAGGAGCTGAACACGCGGCGTCGGATGCTGGTCGATGCGATGGACGCGCTGAACGATCGGGAGAAGGACATCCTGATGGAGCGTCGCCTGCGCGACGATCCGATGACGCTGGAGGATCTGTCGGCCCGCTACAGCGTGTCGCGCGAGCGCATCCGGCAAATCGAGGTGCGCGCCTTCGAGAAGCTTCAGGACCGCATGCGCGTCCTGGCCCGCGAGAAGGGCATGAGCATTGCCGAGACGGTCGAGTAGGCCACGCCGCGCGGCGCATTGCATAGAGGCCATGCGGGGCGTTATGGTCGGGTGACCCTTCAGGACGACCCCTTGCCATGCGCCCGCCCCCCTCTGCCGCCCCTTCCGGAGCGGCGCCCCTCACTGCCCTGACGGAGTTCCAGCGCCTCGAGGCGCAGGGCCTGTGGCGCGAGTCGCCCGGGACCGACCCGCGCGAGGTAATCGTGTCCGTCGGAGAGGCGACGCTGACGCTGATGGACCCCCGCACCGACCGTCCCCTGTCGCATTGGTCGCTGCCTGCCGTCGCGCAGACCAATCCAGGCCGGATTCCGGCGATCTACACCCCCAATGCCGGCGCCCCCGACGAGACGGTCGAGATCGATGACCCGCTGATGATCAAGGGAATCGAGCGGGTCCAGCGCGCCATCGCCAGCCACCGCGCGACGCCGGGCCACCTGCGCCGAGTCGCGGCTGCCTTGGGCGTGGTGGGCATGATCCTGCTGGCGATCCTGTGGATGCCCGATGCGATGATCCGCCATGCCGCCCGCATCGCGCCGCCCGCGCAGGCGCGCGGCATCGGGCTGGCGGTGATGGCCGATCTGGAGCGCAGCACGGGCGCGGTGTGCCGTCGCAATTCGGGGCAGCAGGTGCTGAACTGGATCTCGCCACGCCTGATCGGGGCCGATGCTCTGGTCCAGGTTCTGCCGGGGCCGCTGAACGGGGCGCTGCGCCTGCCGGGGGACCTCTATGTGCTGGGCAACGATCTGCTGATGGCCAGCCCTGGCCCCGAGGCGCCGGCCGGGCATCTGATCGCCGCGGAACTGGCGGTGGACGACAAGACCGTGACGCTGGACGCGCTGCGCCATGCCGGGCTGCTGTCCGCGCTGCGGCTGATGACCATCGGCAGCCTGCCGCAGCGCGCCATGGAGGGCTATGGAGAGGTCCTGCTGTGGCGCGCCCTGCCCCGACCCGACCTTGCCGCCCTGCCCCCGGTCTTTGCCGAGCGCGGCCTGTCGACCGAACCCTTTGCGCGCAGCATCGACCCGACCGGCGCCGCCGTCATGCCGCTGATCGAGGCTGATCCGATCCGGCAGGGCACCGCGCCGCAAGAGCTGCTGACCGACGAACAGTGGCTGGCCCTGCAGCAGATCTGCGCGGGCTGAGCGTCAGACGAACTGTTCGCGCAGCAGACGTTCGTCCAGGCCGTGGCCCGGATCGAACAGCAGCCGGTGGCGGATTTCCTGCGCGCTGCGGATCTCGACGCGGGTGACGTGGCGGACCGAGCGGCTGTCGGCATCGGCCATCACCGGGCGGCGGTCGGCGTTCAGCACCTCGATCACGACCTCGGCCGCCTTGGGCAACAGCGCGCCGCGCCAGCGCCGCGGCCGGAAGGGCGCGATCGCGGTCAGCGCCAGGACCTCGGACCCGATGGGCAGGATCGGCCCATGCGCCGAATAGTTATAGGCCGTGGACCCCGCGGGCGTCGAGACCAGCGCCCCGTCGCAGACCAGCTCCTCCATCCGCATGCGGCCGTCGACATGGATGCGCAGCTTGGCGGCCTGCGGCCCCTCGCGCAGCAGGCTGACCTCGTTGATGGCCAGCGCCTCGGTGCAGGTGCCGTCGGCGCAGGTCGCGCGCATGCGCAGCGGGTTGATGACCGTCTCCTCGGCGCGCATCAGGCGCTCGGGCAGGCCGTCCTCCGAATAGGCGTTCATCAGGAAGCCGACCGTGCCCCGGTTCATGCCATAGACCGGCAGGTCGCGCCCCTGCGTCGCATGCAGCGTCTGCAGCATGAATCCGTCCCCGCCAAGCGCCACGACCACGTCCGCGCCCTCGATCGGGACCTGGCCATAACGCGCCGTCAGCGCCGTTAGCGCGGCGCGCGCGTGATCGGCATGGCTTGCGGTGAAATGCATGTGGGGCGTCATCGGCCGTCCTGTCCCTGATCGGCCTGCACCATCACGCGCCCCCGCCCCGATGACAAGCCCCCGGCGCCGCGCGCATCCCGCGTCGCGGCAGGCCCCGCGCGGGTCGTTTTGTCACTTTCGGCATGAACGACGTTGCGTTAAAAGACGCCCACCCAACGCCGCCCCAGCCCAAGAAGGACGCAAGACCGATGAACGCACCGACCCGCGACAACGGCTTCTTCACCGAAACCCTGGCCAGCCGTGACCCCGACATTGCCCGCGCGATCACCCAGGAACTGGGCCGCCAGCGCGACGAGATCGAGCTGATCGCCTCCGAGAACATCGTCAGCCGCGCCGTGATGGAGGCCCAGGGGTCCGTCCTGACCAACAAGTATGCCGAGGGCTATCCGGGCAAGCGCTATTACGGCGGCTGCCAGTATGTCGACATCGCCGAGACGCTGGCCATCGACCGCGCCAAGGAGCTGTTCGGCTGCGAATACGCCAACGTCCAGCCCAACAGCGGCAGCCAGATGAACCAGGCCGTGTTCCTGGCGCTGCTTCAGCCCGGCGACACCTTCATGGGCCTGGACCTGAACTCGGGCGGCCACCTGACCCACGGATCGCCCGTGAACATGTCGGGCAAATGGTTCAACGTCGTCAGCTACGGCGTGCGCCAGCAGGACCATCAGCTGGACATGGACGCGATCGCTGAGACCGCGCGCCAGCACAAGCCCAAGCTGATCATCGCGGGGGGCACCGCCTACAGCCGCACCTGGGACTGGGCCGCCTTCCGCGCCATCGCGGATGAGGTCGGCGCCTATCTGATGGTGGACATGGCCCATATCGCGGGCCTGGTCGCGGGCGGCGCGCATCCCTCGCCGGTGCCGCATGCCCATGTCGTGACCTCGACCACGCACAAGTCGCTGCGCGGTCCGCGCGGCGGCCTGATCCTGACCAATGACGCGGACATCGCCAAGAAGATCAACAGCGCCGTGTTCCCCGGCCTGCAGGGCGGCCCGCTGATGCACGTGATCGCCGCCAAGGCCGTCGCCTTCGGCGAGGCGCTGCGCCCCGAGTTCAAGACCTATGCGGCGCAGGTCGTCAAGAACGCCGCGGCCATGGCGGACGAGCTGATGAAGGGCGGCATCGACATCGTGTCGGGCGGCACCGACAACCACCTGTGCCTGGCCGACCTGCGTCCCAAGGGCGTGACCGGCAAGGCGACCGAGGCCGCCCTGGGCCGCGCGCACATCACCTGCAACAAGAACGGCGTGCCCTTTGACCCCGAGAAGCCCTTCGTGACCTCGGGCATCCGTCTCGGCGCGCCGGCCGGCACCACCCGCGGCTTTGCCGAGGCCGAGTTCCGCCAGATCGCCCGCTGGATCGTCGAGGTCGTCGACGGGCTGGCCGCCAACGGCGAGGAGGGCAATGCCGCCGTCGAGGCCAAGGTCCGCGACGAGGTCTCGGCCCTCTGCGCCCGCTTCCCGCTGTATCAGGGCATGTGATCCGCCCCTGATCGCGCCGATCCGGCCCGCCGCACCCCCTGCGGCGGGCCTTTTTCGTCCTGCGGGTTTGCGCATCCTGCAGAATCCGGCCATGGTCCGCCCGTCATGACAAAGGGGGGACATCCATTGACGACACCAACCGAAACCCCGCGCTGGAGCCTGGTCGGCCCCGGCTTGGTGGTCGCAGCGACCGGGGTCGGCGCCGTCGACCTGATCGCCACCACCGTCGCGGGCAGCAAGTACGGCTATGCCCTGCTGTGGGCCGTGGTCGCGGGCTGCATCATGAAGATCGTCCTGGTCGAGGGCGCTGGCCGCTACAGCCTGGCCACGGGCAACACGATCTTCGAGGGCTGGGCCTCGCTTGGCAAATGGACCGGCTGGTATTTCGGGCCGTACATCGTGATCTGGGGCTTCGTCTATGGCGCCGCGGCGATGGCGGGCACGGGGCTGGCCCTCTATTCGCTGATGCCGTTCATGGGGGTCCCGGCCTGGGGCATCCTGTCGGGCGTCTTTGGCATGGCGCTGGTCTGGTCGGGCCGCTACGACCTGTTCGAGCGCGTGCTGACCGCCATGGTCATCCTGATGTTCGTCGCCATGGTCCTGGCGGCCGCCGCCACCCTGCCCAACCTGGCCGAGATCGCGACCGGTCTGGTGCCGATGATCCCGCAGGGCGCGATGCTGAACGTCCTGTCGGTCGCGGGCGGCGTCGGCGGCACGATCACCCTGGCGGCCTACGGCTACTGGCTGCGCGAGAAGGGCTGGGACAGCCCGCGCTTCATGTCGGTCATGCGCATCGACAATGCGGTCGCCTATCTGGTCACCGGCCTCTTCGTGGTCGCCACCCTGATCGTGGGGGCGGAGCTGCTCTATTCGGCCGGCATCGCGGTCGGCACCGGCGATCAGGGCATGGTCGACCTGGCCCGCGTGCTGGGCGAACGCTATGGCCCGTGGATGAGCAAGCTGTTCCTGATCGGCTTCTTCGCGGCCTCCTACAGCTCGCTGATCGGAGTGTGGAACGGGGTCAGCCTGATGTTCGCGGATTTCCTTGGCCATGCGCAGGGCAAGCCGCACGCCCATCCCGACCGCCTGGCGGGCGGGCGCTACTATCGCGCCTACATCGTCTGGCTGACCATCCCGCCCATGGCGATGCTGTTCCTGGGTCAGCCGGTGCTGCTGATCCTGGCCTATGGCGTGCTGGGCGCGCTGTTCATGCCGTTCATGTCGGTCACGCTGCTGTGGATCCTGAACACCGACCGCGTGCCCGCCGAATGGCGCAACAAGCCGCTGACCAACATCCTGCTCGTGCTGTGCACGCTGGCCTTCGCGGCGCTGGCGGTCGATCAGCTGCGCGGCTCGATCATGAAGCTGTTCTAGGACTGCCAGCCGGGCTTGCGCTTCTCGAAGAAGGCCGAGATCCCCTCGGGGGCCTCGGCGCCCTGCCAGACGGCGACCAGGCGGTCGATGCTGTCCTCGATCACGGCGGCGTCGATGCGCGGCCCAAGCGCGCGGCACTGCGCCTTGGCCGCCGCGACCGCCCCCGGTGCCGCCTGAAGGAAGGGGGCGACCTCGGCCTCCACCGCCGCATCCAGATCCGCCACCGCGACCCGGCGCGAGACCAGGTTCAGCGCCACGGCCTCCGCGGCATCGAACAGGCGGGCGGAAAAGAACACCCGCCGCGCCGCGGGCTCGCCCATGCGGGCCAGCACATAGGGGCCGATGGTCGCGGGGATCAGGCCCAGCCTGACCTCGGTCAGCCCGAACCGCGCCGTGTCGGCGGCGACCACGATGTCGCTGACCGCCATCATCCCCACGCCCCCGCCAAAGGCATTGCCCTGAACCCGCGCGATCACCGGCTTGGGCAGCAGGTTCAGCGCCGAGAGCATCCCGGCCAGCGCCCGCGCCCCCTCGCGCCGCGTGGCGTCATCGGCCGCCATCTGCTCGCGCATCCAGCCCAGATCGCCGCCCGCGCAGAAGCTGGCGCCGTCGGCCGCCAGCACGACTACGCGCACGGCCGGGTCCGCGCCCAGATCGGCGGCGGCTTGGGTCAGTTCGTCCATCATCGGGCGGGACAGGGCGTTGTGCTTTTCCGCACGCGCCAGCCACAGGGTCGCCACGCCGCGGTCGTCGCGGTCGATGCGGATGGTCTCAGGCATCGGGGGCCTCCCTCAGGGCGCGGGCCATGGCGGCGGCGCGGGTGATGATCTCCATGTCCAGCCCATGCGCGAAGCCGCGCGCCTCCAAGTGCCGGGCCAGCGCCTCGGTCGCGACATTGCCCGCGGCACCCGGCGCATAGGGGCAACCGCCCAGGCCGCCCACGGCGGCGTCGAAGACCCTCAACCCGCGCTCCAGGCTGACATCCACGTTCTGCAGCGCCCGCCCCGCGGTGTCGTGGTAATGCCCGGCCAGGCGGTCGGCGGGCAGCTCCTCAAGGACAGCGGCCAGCATGGCGTCGATGGTCTCGGGGCGGCCCTGCCCGATCGTGTCGCCCAGGCTGATCTGCCTGCAGCCCATGTCGCGCAGGGCGGCGGCGACGCGGGCCACGGCGGCGGGCGCCACCGGCCCGTCAAACGGGCAGTCCGTCACCACGCTGACATAGCCGCGCAACGCCACGCCATCGGCCTGCGCCTGCGCCGCGACGGGGGCCATCCGCGCCAGGCTCTCGGCGATGGTCGCGTTCAGGTTCGCCCGGCTGAACCCCTCCGAGGCGCTGGCAAAGATCGCGACCGTATCGGCCCGTGCCGCCCGCGCCGCCTGATAGCCGCGCAGGTTCGGCGTCAGCACCGCATAGCGCGTGCCGGGGCGGCGGGTGATGCCCGCCATCACCTCGTTCCCGTCCGCCATCTGCGGCACCCAGGCCGCGGGGACGAAGCTGGTGACCTCGATGTCGTCGAAGCCCGCCTGGCTCAGCAGGTCGACCAGGGCGATCTTGTCGGCGGTGGGGATCAGCCGCTTCTCGTTCTGCAACCCGTCTCGGGGGCCCATCTCGAAGATGTTGACGCGCTCAGCCATCGGCGGGCTCCAGCCGGATCAGCGGTGCGCCGGCCTCGACCTGGTCGCCGGCCTGGGCCAGCACCTCGGCCACCACGCCATCGGCGGCGGCGGTCAGGCTGTGCTCCATCTTCATGGCCTCCAGCACGGCCAGCCGGTCGCCAGCCGAAACGGCCTGTCCGGCCGTCACATGCACCGCCTTGACCAGCCCCGGCATGGGTGACCGCGTCACCCCGTCCCCCGCCCCGTCGGCCGCCTTTCGCGCCAAGGGGTCCAGCGGCGTCAGATGCACCCCGCGGCCGCCAAAGACGCCGACGCCCGCCGGATGGATCACGACGCGGTGGCGGCAGGGCTGCCCGTCCACCCACCAGCGCCCCGACTGCCAGCGCACCTCATGCGCACGGTCCAGCGTGACGCGCGCGGCACCCGGCCCGGTCACCTCCAGCACCGCCTGACCGCCCTCCCATGCGATGGTGCGGCGCAGCGGCTGCCACAGGGTCGCGCCACCGCGAATGTCGGGATCGGCCAGCCCCGCCAGGCCGATGACGCCCAGAACCAGGGCGGCGCGGTCCTCGGCCCCGCCGTCTAGCAGCGACGGCAGGTCGCGGGCGATCAGGCCGGTGTCGACCTCGCCACGCCTGAAACCCTCATGCCGGGTCAGCGCGATCAGGAAGTCCAGGTTCGTGACCGAACCCGCCACCTCGGTATCGACCAGCGCCTGCTCCAGCGCGCGCAGCGCGATGGCGCGGGTCGCGCCATGGGTCACGACCTTGGCGATCATCGGGTCGTACCACGGGCTGATCGCGTCGCCAGGACGCACGCCGGTCTCGATCCGGGCGTGATCGGCAAAGCGCAGATGCGCCAGACGCCCGGTCGCGGGCAGGAAGCCCGCCGGCACGTCCTCGGCGTAAAGCCGCGCCTCGAAGGCGTGGCCGGTCAGGGCGATCTCCTCCTGCCGCGCGGGTAGAGCCTCGCCGCTGGCCACGCGCAGCTGCCATTCGACCAGGTCGATGCCGGTCACGGCCTCGGTAACGGGATGTTCGACCTGCAGGCGGGTGTTCATCTCCATGAACCAGAACCCGTCGGGCCGCAGCCCGTCCGCGCCGTCCACGATGAACTCGATCGTGCCCGCCCCGGCATAGCCGATGGCCTCGGCCGCGCGCACCGCCGCACCGCCCATCGCGGCCCGCATCTCAGGCGTCATGCCGGGGGCCGGGGCCTCCTCGATCACCTTCTGGTGGCGGCGCTGCAGACTGCAATCGCGTTCATAGAGATGCACGGCGCGGGTGCCGTCGCCGAAGACCTGCACCTCGATATGGCGCGGCTGCAGGATGTATTTCTCGATCAGCACGGCGGGGTTGCCGAAGGCGCCCTGCGCCTCGGACCGGGCGCTGTCCAGCGCATCGGCAAAGGCCGAGGGGTCGTCCACGCGCCGCATCCCCTTGCCGCCGCCGCCCGCCACGGCCTTGATCAGCACCGGATAGCCGATCCGCGCGGCCTCGGCCGCCAGATAGTCCGCGTCCTGGTCCGCGCCGTGATAGCCCGGCACGACCGGCACGCCCGCCTCCTCCATCAGCGCCTTGGCCGCGTCCTTGAGCCCCATGGCGCGGATCGCCGCCGCCGACGGGCCGATGAAGACCAGCCCCGCCGCCACCACCGCATCCACGAAGTCCGGGTTCTCGGACAGGAAGCCGTAGCCCGGATGGATCGCCTGCGCGCCGGTGGCCTGGGCCGCCGCGATCACGCGGTCGCCCCGCAGATAGCTGTCGGCGGGCGCGGGCCCGCCCAGATGCACGGCCTCGTCGGCCATCTGCACATGGCGCGCATCGCGGTCGGCATCGGAATAGACCGCGACGGTCGCCACGCCCAAGCGGCGGCAGGTGTCGATGACGCGGCAGGCGATCTCGCCCCGGTTGGCGATCAGGATCTTGTCGAACATGGCGTTCCCCTCACATCCGGAACAGGCCGAAGCGCGTCGGCTCGATGGGCGCGTTCAGGCTGGCGCGCAGCGACAGGGCCAGCACGTCGCGCGTCTTGCGCGGATCGACGATGCCGTCGTCCCACAGCCGCGCCGAGGCATAGAGCGGATGCGACTGCCGGTCGAACATCTCGACCGTGGGGCGCTTGAACTCGGCCTCGTCCTCGGCGGACCAGGTGCCGCCCGCGCGCTCGATCCCGTCGCGGCGCACGGTGGCCAGCACGCCCGCCGCCTGCTCTCCGCCCATCACGCTGATGCGGCTGTTGGGCCAGGTCCACAGGAAGCGCGGGCTGTAGGCGCGGCCCGCCATGCCGTAATTGCCCGCGCCAAAGCTGCCGCCGACCAGCATGGTGATCTTGGGCACGTTGGTCGTGGCGACTGCGGTGACCATCTTGGCGCCGTGGCGCGCGATGCCCTCGTTCTCGTATTTCCGGCCGACCATGAATCCGGTGATGTTCTGCAGGAAGACCAGCGGGATGCCGCGCTGGCTGCACAGTTCGATGAAATGCGCGCCCTTCTGCGCGGCCTCTGAAAACAGGACGCCATTGTTGGCGACGATGCCCACCGGACAGCCCTCGACATGGGCGAAACCGGTCACCAGCGTCTCGCCGAAGCGGGCCTTGAACTCGTCGAAGCGGCTGCCGTCCACGACGCGCGCGATCACCTCGCGGATGTCATAGGGGGTGCGCAGGTCGGCGGGGACCACGCCCAGGATGTCGTCGGGGTCCAGCGCCGGCGGCTCGGGCGCCTGCCACAGGACGTTCTGAGGGGCGTGGCGGTTCAGATGGCTGACCGCGCGGCGCGCCATGGCCAGCGCATGGGCGTCATCCTCGGCCAGATAGTCCGCGACCCCCGACAGGCGGGTATGCACGTCGCCGCCGCCCAGATCCTCGGCCGTCACGACCTCGCCGGTCGCGGCCTTGACCAGGGGCGGACCGGCCAGAAAGATCGTGCCCTGACCGCGCACGATGATGGTCACGTCCGACATGGCCGGAACATAGGCCCCGCCCGCGGTGCAGGAGCCCATAACCACGGCGATCTGCGGGATGCCCTTGGCGCTCATCCGGGCCTGGTTGAAGAAGATGCGCCCGAAATGGTCGCGATCGGGGAACACCTCGTCCTGGTTGGGCAGGTTCGCGCCGCCGCTGTCCACAAGATACAGGCAGGGCAGATGGCATTCCTCGGCGATCTCCTGCGCGCGCAGGTGCTTTTTCACCGTCATCGGGTAATAGGTGCCGCCCTTGACCGTCGCATCATTGGCCACGACCATCACCTGCTGGCCATGGACCAGCCCCACGCCCGCGATCACACCCGCGCAGGGCGCCGCGCCGTCATACATGCCATGCGCCGCGGTCACGCCGATCTCCAGGAAGGGGCTGCCCGGGTCCAGCAGGTTCGCCACCCGTTCGCGCGGGGGCATCTTGCCGCGGCTGGTGTGGCGCTCCTGCGCCTTCGGCCCGCCCCCGGCGGCGGCGGCTTGGGCCGCCTCGCGCACCGTCTCCAGCAGCGACAGATGCGCGGCGCGGTTGGCGCGGAACTGATCCGATGTGGTCAGCGCGGCAGAGGTCAGCTTCATTCGTCGTCTCCCGGAGGTGAGGGGTTCGGGGGCCGCTCAGCGGCCTTCCTGCAGGAACCCGTCCAGATGGATGGCCTGACGCGCGGTCAGATCCAGCGCGCATTGCCCGCCGGCAGGCCCGGCACCCGTGCCGCCGCCCCACCGGGTGGCCTCGTAGTTGCATGCCGCGTCTCGATATTTGATCCAAGCCCTCTGCATGTCGCGCAGCGCAGGTTCCTGGCGTGCCGCGGCGCTGCCCATGGCGGTCAGATCGGCATCGGCCGACTTCGCCCGCGCCAGGACCTGGGCATAGCGGTCGTTCAGCCGCGCGTCCCACCATTCGCGCTCCGCCCCGATGCACAGGCCCATGCCCACGGTGCTGGAGCCGCCCTCGGCCTCCATGCAGGCCGCCGCCCCGAGACCGACGCAGTCCTCGTCCTCGCCGTCGCCCTCCAGGCAGGCCAGGATCGGCGCGGGGTCGAAGGGCAGGTCCTGCTGCGCGACGGCGGGCGTCGCCAGCAGGAGCAGCAGCAGCGCCGCCCGCATCAGACCAGCCCCATCAGTTCGCGGCCGATCAGCATGCGGCGGATCTCGCTGGTGCCGGCGCCGATCTCCATCAGCTTGGCATCGCGGAACAGGCGGCTGACCACGCTGTCGTTCAGGAAGCCCGCGCCGCCCAGGGCCTGCACGGCCTGATGGGCCTGCACCATCGCCTGCTCGCTGGCGTAGAGGACCGCGCCCGCCGCGTCCTGGCGCGTCACCCGGCCCGCATCGCAGGCCCGCGCGACCTCATAGACATAGGCCCGCGCGGTGTTCAGCGCGACATACATGTCGGCGATCTTGCCCTGCATCAGCTGGAACGAACCCACCGGCTGGCCGAACTGCTGGCGGCTGGCGACATAGGGCATCACCTCGTCCAGGCAGGCGGCCATGATGCCGGTGCCGATGCCCGCCAGCACCACGCGTTCGTAATCCAGACCCGACATCAGGACGCGCACGCCGCGCCCCTCCTGGCCCAGGACGTTCTCGAAGGGGATCTCGCAATTCTCGAAGATCAGCTCGCCGGTGTTCGATCCGCGCATGCCCAGCTTGTCGAAATGCGGGCTGGTGGAGAAGCCCGCCATGCCGCGTTCGACGATGAAGGCGGTGATGCCCTTGCTGCCCGCCTGCGGGTCGGTCTTGGCATAGACCACCAGCGTCGAGGCATCCGGCGCATTGGTGATCCAGTACTTGCTGCCGTTCAGCACATAGCGGTCGTTCCTCTTCTCCGCCCGCAGCTTCATGCTGACCACATCGCTGCCCGCGCCCTCCTCGGACATGGCCAGCGCGCCCACGGCGCGGCCGCTGCACAGGTCGGGCAGGTATTTCGCGCGCTGTTCGTCCGTGCCGTTCAGCTTGATCTGGTTCACGCAGAGGTTGGAATGCGCGCCATAGGACAGGCTGATCGAGGCGCTGGCCCGCGCGATCTCCTCGGTCGCCACCACATGCGCCAGATAGCCCATGCCCGCGCCGCCGAACTCCTCGGAGACGGTGATGCCCAGAAGGCCCAGCTCGCCCATCTCTGGCCAGAGCTGGTTCGGAAAGGCGTTGCTGCGGTCGGTCTCGGCGGCCAGGGGCGCGACGCGGTCCTGCGCCCAGCCATGCACCATCTCGCGCAGCGCATTCACATCCTCGCCCAGATCGAACTCCATGCCCCGTGCGAACATCGCGGCCCCCTCCCCGTTATTGAACGCTTGTTCATTTCCATAACGCAGCGACCCTGCGTCCGTCAAGCAGGCTGCGCCGCACCGGACCACGCGTCAAGGACGCGGCGCGGGGGCGCGGGGCTTGCCCCCGGCCCCGCCTGCGGGCAACAAGGCGCGGCGACCCTCCGTGAGGCCCCGATGCGCCTGATCCTGCTGCGCCACGCCCCCAGCCTGTCCGGCGGCCTTCTGGCCGGGCGGCGCGACGTGCCGGCCGGTTGCGGCGACCGGGCAACGCTGTCGCGCCTTGCCGCGCGGATCGCCGCGGATGCGGCGGATGCGGACGTGCTGGTCAGCCCCGCGCTGCGCTGCCGGCAGACGGCAGAGGCCTTGGGCCTGACTCCCGACCGGCTGGAACCGGCCCTGTGGGAGCAGGACCTGGGCGCGTGGGAGGGGACCGATCCCGCCCGCCTGCCCGACCTGGGTCCCCTGTCGTCCGACGCGCTGGCCCGGCATCGCCCGCCGGGCGGAGAGAGCTTCACCGACATGGCCGCGCGGGTGAACCCGGTCCTGGCCGCGCTTGACCGCGACACGGTGGTCATCGCGCATGCCGGAACGGTGCGGGCGGCGCTGTCCATGGTGGTCGGCCCGGCGGCGCTGTCCTTTTCAGTCGCGCCCCTGTCGATGACGGTGCTGCGCCGCGCCGGGGCTGATTGGGCGGTGGACGGCGTCAACCTGACCTGGGGGGCCTAGGGGCATGGCGGCGCTGGCGGCCCTGGCCCTGATCCTCGATGCGCTGATCGGCTGGCCCGACACGCTGTTCCGCCGGATCGGGCATCCGGTGACCTGGCTGGGCCGGCTGATCACGGCGCTGGACCGGGGCCTGAATCGCGGACCGATGCGACGGGCGCGCGGCGCACTGACGGTCGTCTTGGTGGTCGTGGCGGCGGCTTTGCCCGCGGCGCTGATCCAGGCCTGGGCCGGGCCCTGGGTCGCGGCGGTGCTGGCCTGGCCCCTGGTCGCGGCGCGTTCGCTGGATCAGCATTTGCGCGCGGTGGCGCGCCCCTTGGTTGTGGGCGATCTGCCGGGTGCGCGGGCCGCGACGGCGATGATCGTGGGGCGGGACGTGACGCGGGCCGATGCGGCCGCGCTGTCCCGCGCCAGCCTGGAGAGCCTGTCGGAGAATGCCAGCGACGGCATCATCGCGCCGCTGTTCTGGGCGGCGGTGGCCGGACTGCCCGGCATCGCGGCCTACAAGGCGATCAACACGATGGATTCGATGATCGGCCACCGCACCCCGCGCCACGCCGATTTCGGCATGGTCGCGGCGCGGCTGGACGATGCGGTGAACGTGATCCCGGCGCGGCTGACGGCGGTGCTGATCGCGCTGGCCGCCGGGCTGCGGGCGGGGGCCGCGCTGCGGGTGGCGTGGCGCGATGCTGGGGCGCACCGCTCGCCCAATGCGGGCTGGCCCGAAGGGGCGATGGCGGGGGCGCTGGCCGTACGGCTGTCGGGACCGCGCGTCTACGCCGACCGGATCGCGGAGGAGCCATGGCTGAACGGGGCCGCCCCCGATCCGGGCGCGGCCGACCTCTGGCGCGGAATCGCGCTGATCCGCCGCGCCTGCCTTCTGGCGGGCGCGGCATTGATCGGCGTCGCGGTGCTGCAGGCGGGTTAGGCCGGGATTTCGGTCACCTCGACCCGCTGCACGCGCAGTTCGGCCGCGGTGGTCGTGGTCAGGAAGGCCACGTCGGTCGCATCGCGCCCCACCGCGACCAGCGCCATGCGATCGGCCCGCGCCATGCCGGTCGGATCGACCAGATGCCAGTCGCCCGCCAGATAGACCTGCACCACCGCGTGGAAATCGGGCGGCGACACGTCGGGCGCGTAGACGCTGGCGATGCGCGCGGGGATCTGCGCGGCGCGACACAGCGCGATCAGCAGATGGGCATAGTCGCGGCAGACGCCGCGCCGGTCCAGGAACGTGTCCGCCGCCGTGGTGTCGCCGGTGCTGGCCCCCGAGACGTAGTCCAGGTTGCGTTCGACCCAATCGCGCATGGCGGCGACCAGCCCGCCGCCGGTCAGCCCGGAAAAGCGCGACCCGGTGAAATGGGTGAACCGCTCCGCCTGGCAATAGCGCGACGGCAGCAGATAGCGCAGCGCATCGCCCGGCATGTCCTCGACCGCGACGGCGGCCAGCGCGTCCAAGTCGGGACAGGGCCGCGTCACCTGGACCTCGGCCGAATAGCGGCAGGTCAGCCCCTCGGACACGCGCAGCACGATGCGCTCGCCGATGCCCTCCTCGCCGGGGACGCGGGCCAGCTTCTGGGGCTGGCCCAAGTCGATGTCGGTGCGGTTCAGGACCTGCCCCGCGACGCCCGCCGCCTCGATCAGCAGCAGCGCCGGACCGGGGGTCTCCAGCGCGTAGTCCAGCGTCACGTCGATCTTCATCCGCATCGGCGGGGTCTCCTGTCAGGGGGCGGTGGGTCGGGGTCTGTCGCGAAAGGCGCCAGCGATGGCGGGCCGGGCGCGGATTGTCAATCGCCCCGAGGGCGCAAAGGTTCCCGTGCCGCGCGCGGCTCAGCCGGCATCGGGCCGCGCATGCGGCGGGTCCAGCCGCAGGCTGACGCCGAACCGGGCGCCGCCTTGGTCGGACACGCCATGGGTCAGCCGTCCGCCCATCTGCTGGACATAGACCAGGCAGATCTGCATCCCCAGGCCGGTCAGCGCCTCGGGGTCGAAATCCGCGGGCAGGCCCGGCCCGTCGTCGGACAGGGTCAGCGTCAGCATTCCCGCATCATGCGACAGCTCCAAGGCCAGGGCGGGCGTGGTGCCGGGGCGCGCATGCTTGACGGCATTGCCGATCAGCTCGGCCAGGATCTGGCCGATCGCGGCCGCCTGCCCCGCCGGCACGCGCAGCGCCGACGGCACGCGGTCGGTCACCGTGATCGGCGCATTCAGCGCCTGCGCCAGGTCCGACGACAGCGTGGTGAGATAGTCGGACAGGCGGATGTCGCGGCTGGAGGGGTTCAGATGCAGCTGGTCATGCACCCGGGCCAAGGTCGCGATGCGGTTGGCGGCCCCGCTCAGCTGCGATCCGGCGGGCCCGCCGGCGTGCAGGCGCGCCTGCATCCGCAGCAGCCCGATGACGGCGGCAAAGCTGTTCTTTACCCGGTGGTCGATCTCTCCCATCAGCACCTGCTGACGCGCGATCTGCTCCTCCAGCTGCAGGCGGACCTGCACGGTGTCGGTCACGTCGCGCGACACGGCCATGATCCAGACGACGCGTCCGGTGGCGTCGCGCACCGGCGACACGGTGACATGCCACCAGCGGTGGGCACCCTTGGCGGTCGGGCAGAAGGCCTCGAACCGGGCGATGCGCCCTGCGCGGGCCTCGTCCATCGCGTGATGCAACTGCGCCTCGGCCTCAGCAGGCCACAGCGCGGGCCAGGGCTGGCGGGCGAATGTGCCGAAGTCATCGATCTCCATCGCGCACAGGCCGTTGCCGTTCATGAACTGCAGCGCCCCGTCCAGATCCAGCAGCTTGATGCAGTCGGGCGACGCATCCAGAACCGACATGGCGAATCCTGCCTCGGCCCCGACCAGCAGGTTCAGCGCTTGAAGGTTTGGATCGACGACAGCCATGATGCGGCGGAACCCCTTGATGCAAAACGGATCGGTCCACCACAAAGGGTGCGACCCCTGTCGCGTGATGTGGCCCGCGGTCCCCCGCCGTCAACCCGATAGCGTCACGCTAAACAAAAGTTAGCAACGCGCCGGGCGTCAGGCCAGGGGTTTCGTCACCGCAAGCGCCCGCATCGCATGCGACAGCCCGTCCGCCAGCGGCAGCAGATCGGCCTGCAGCGCGTGATAGATGTCGGGCTTGCCGCGGAACTGCCCGTCCACGGGGCGCCCCCCCGCGTCCAGCTCCGGGAACCAGCCGCCCTGCTGATGATCGATCAGCGCCCTATCGGCAAAGCCCCACAGCCGCGCGTACCAGTCGCGATCCGCCGGACGCGGCTCCAGCTTGATCAGCGCCGCCAGCGCGCCGATCGCCTCGGTCACGGGCCACCAGTAGCGATCGGGAACCCCCACGCGGTCGCCCTGCATCGTATAGGCCAGCCCGCCGCCCGGCTCCTGCCAGGCATCGGCCAGCGCCCGGTCGACCAGCGCGCGCGCCCGGTCGGGCGTGCCGTCCGCGGGCCTGCCGGCCAGGTCCCACCATTGCAGCGACAGGCGCGCCATCTCGAAGCTGTGGCCCGGCGTGGTGCCCGCGGGCCGGAACATCGGATCGCCCGCATAGGCTGGGTCGGGCCGCCAGTCGGCATCGTAATGCTCGGGGATCCGCCAGTCATGGGCGGCCGCCTGTCCGGGGATGAAAAAGACCAGGATGCGCCCCGCACGCTCCAGAAAGCGCGCATCGCCCGTGGCCTCATGCGCGGTCAGCAGCGCCTCGACCCCGTGCATGTTCGCATTCATGCCGCGATAGGTCGAGAAGACCTGCCAGTCGCGGGTGAACTCGTCGCGAAAGAGGCCCGCATCCTCGTCCCAGAAATGGCGGTCCAGCACCTGCGTGATGTCGGCCAGCAGGCGGTCCGCGTCGGGATGGCCCGCCATGCGCGCGCTGGCCGCGGCCAGCAGGACGAAGACATGCCCATAGGCCAGCTTTGGCGCGTCCGCAGGCGCGTCGCCGACCAGCCCCCAGTGATAGCCGCCATGGTCGCGGTCGCGATGGCGCTCCCAGAGGGCGCGCATGCCGTGGTCGATCACGCCGGCGTGGTCGGGCCGCCCGGCGGCCTGGGCCAGCGCATAGGAATGGACCATGCGCGTGGTGACGTGCAGCTCCTGCCGGTCGCCAGGCAGCGGCGTGCCGTCATGGTCCAGCGCATGAAAGCCGCCGCCGGGGCGCAGGCCGGCATCGAAGAAGTCCAGCGCGCGGCGGGCATCGGCCACCAGGAAGGCAGGGTCGGTTGGGGTCATCGGATCACCTTTTGCGCAAAGCGTCGGCCAGAGCCGAGCCGAAGGCGCCCTGCCCCGTGGTCTGCGGCCCGGCCTGGGTGGCGCGGGGCTTGCCCTTCGGGGCGTCGGGACGGGCGGGACGGTCGGAGGGGGCGTTGTCCTTGCGCATGGTCAGGCCGATGCGCTTTCGAGGCACGTCGACCTCGGTCACGCGGACGCGGACCACGTCGCCGGCCTTGACCACCTCGTGGGGGTCACGCACGAAGCGGTCGGCCAGCTGGCTGACATGGACCAGCCCGTCCTGATGCACGCCGATATCGACGAAGGCGCCGAAGGCCGCGACATTGGTTACCGTCCCCTCCAGCGACATGCCGGGGCGCAGATCGCCGATCGCCTCGACCCCCTCGGCGAATGTCGCGGTGACGAAACCGGGGCGCGGGTCGCGGCCGGGTTTCTCCAGCTCCGACAGGATGTCGCGCACGGTGGGCAGGCCGAATTCCTCGGTCACGAAATCCTGCGCCCGCACCGATTTCAGCACCGCGCTGTCGCCCATCAGCGACCGCAGATCGCGCCCGCAGGCCGCCACGATCCTGCGCGCGACGCCGTAGGCCTCGGGGTGGACGGCGGAGGCGTCCAGCGGCTCGGTCCCCTGGACGCGCAGGAAGCCCGCGCATTGCTGGAACGCCTTCGGCCCCAGCCCCGCGACCTTCTTCAGCGCCGCGCGGGACGGAAAGGCCCCCGTGGCATCCCGATGCGCGACGATGGCCTGGGCCAAGGACGGCCCCAAGCCCGCCACATGCGTCAGGAGCGCCGCGGAGGCCGTGTTCAGATCGACGCCGACCGCGTTCACGGCATCCTCGACCACGGCCTCCAGCGACTTGGCCAGCTGGCGCTGATCCACGTCATGCTGATACTGACCGACGCCGATCGACTGCGGCGGCACCTTGACCAGCTCGGCCAGCGGGTCCTGCAACCGCCGCGCGATGCTGACCGCGCCGCGGAGGGACACGTCCAGGTCCGGGAACTCCTTCGCGGCCAGTTCGGATGCGGAATAGACCGAGGCCCCGGCCTCGGACACGATGACCTTGGTCGGCGCCTTGACGCCCTTGGGCAGGCGCTTCAGCACATCGGCGACCAGACGCTCGCTCTCGCGGCTGGCGGTGCCGTTGCCGATGGCGATCAGGTCGACGCCGTGCCGGGCGATCAGCGCGGCCAGCGTGGCCTCGGCCCCGCGCAGGTCGTTCCTGGGCTGAAACGGATAGATGGTCGCGGTGTCCAACAGCTTGCCGGTCCCGTCCACGACCGCGATCTTGCAGCCGGTGCGGATGCCGGGGTCCAGGCCCAGGGTCGCGCGCGCCCCGGCGGGCGCGGCCAGCAGCAGGTCGCGCAGGTTGCGGGCAAAGACCTGGATCGCCTCGGCATGGGCGCGCTGGCGCAGCTCGGTCAGCAGATCGACATACATCGTGTTCGACAGCCGCACCCGCCAGGCCCAGGCCGCGACCCCGCGCAGCCAGTCGGCGCCCGGCCCCTGCCCGACCGCGCCCAGACCCCGCGCCACGATGCCCTCGGCCCGCGCGGTGCCGGTCTCGGGTTCGGGGGCGATCTCGATGGTTACGACCTCCTCCTTGGCGGCGCGCAGGATCGCCAGGGCGCGATGGCCGGGAATGGCCGACCAGCCCTCGGAATGGGCGAAATAGTCGCTGAACTTGGCGCCCGCCTCCTCCTTGCCGGGCACCACGCGCGCGGCGATCACCGCATTGCCGCGCATGAACTCGCGCAGCGGTCCCAGGACCTCGGCGTTCTCCGACAGCTCCTCGACCAGGATGTCGCGGGCGCCGTCCAGGGCGGCCTTGGGGGTCTCGACCGCCTCGGACAGATAGGCCGGTGCCAGGCTTGCCGGGTCACGCGACGGGTCGGCCTGAATCGCGCGCAGCAGCGGCTCCAGCCCGTTCTCGCGCGCGATCATCGCCTTGGTGCGGCGCTTGGGCTTGAAGGGCAGATAGATGTCCTCCAGCGCGGCCTTGGTCTCGGCCGCGCCGATGGCGCGGGCCAGATCGTCGGTCAGCCTGCCCTGATCGCGGATCGAGCCCAGGATCGCCGCGCGCCGCGCCTCCATCTCGCGCAGATAGGCCAGCCGTTCGGACAGGGTGCGCAGCTGCGTGTCGTCCAGCCCCCCGGTCGCCTCCTTGCGATAGCGCGCGACGAAGGGCACGGTCGCGCCCCCGTCCAGCAGGTCGGCGGCCGCCGTGACCTGGGCGGGGCTGGCCCCGATCTCGGTCGCGATCTGGCGGGCGATGCGGGTGGCGGTCGGGGCGGAGAGTTCCATCGGGCGGGCCTTCGGTCGGTGTCTTGCCCGCCCTCTCTAGACCGTGCCGCCCGGCTCGCCAAGCGGGCTGTCCGGCCGGTCGGCGGACAGCTCCGGCATGCGCAGCACCTCGCCCGCGACCGACTTGCCCACGACGCTGTCGCGCACCGCCCGGCGCAGCGCGGCGGATCGCTTCAGCAGCCGGCGGAAGCCCGTCTCGTCCAGCACAAGCAGCGTCGTGGGGGTGATCGCGCGCACCTCGGCCCGGCGGATGCGGCGGGTCAGCACGCCCAGCTGGCCGAACATCTCGCCCCGGCCGATGCGGGCGGTCTGGCCCGCGACCTCCTGCTCGACCGCGCCGGAGGCCACGAAGAAGACCGATCGCGCGGGCGTGTCCTTGCGCGTGATCACATGGCCCGCATTGACATAGCGCGTGCGGATCTCGCGGCCCAAGCGCTTCAGCTCGGCATCGTCCAGATCGGCGAACAGCGGGAATTGCCGCACGACCTGATCCTTGCGCAGCGCCAGATCCAGCTTGGGGCGGTTCTCGGTCTGCTGACGGCGGCGGCGCAGGTCGTCCATCAGCTGGATATGCACCTCGGCGCCGATCAGGCCGTCGTCGCGCAGGGCGTTATACTCGCGCTCCTCCAGACGCAGCGCGGTGCGGCGGATGAAGCGGCGCTCCAGCTCCTCGGCATAGCCGGGGAACTGGAGGCGCAAGCCCTCCAGCGCGGTCTCGACCGCCTCGATGCGCCTCTGCAGCAGCTCGTGCAGCAGCTCGGCCACGCGGCGGCCGTGGATGCGGCGGATGCGCCGGTCGATGAACCCGTGAAGATCGCGCAGGATCAGGCGCTTGGCCAGCAACATCTCGAACCGGTCCGCGGTCATGCGGCCTAGCGGTCCGGGCAGGTTCAGGCGGTTGCGCAGGAAGGCCGCCACGCGGAAGGCGGGCCCATAACGCAGGTTGCGTCGGGCCGCCCGCTGATAGCCGGTGCGCCCGCCCGACCGCGCGCCCTCGATCACCCGGTCGGCGTCGAACAGCGCCTGCTCGGACAGCCGGGCCGAGATCGCGCGCTCGCGAAAGCGCTGGACGATCATCTCGCGCTCATGCGCGGCCAGCGCGATCAGGCCCAGGGTGATGCGGTCGCGGTCCAGGATCTCGGCGGTGTCCTCGGCCTCGGCGGCCTCGACGGCGGTGTCAAGGCGCGCGGCAAAGCGCTTGGCCTCCGAGCGCACCGTCTCTCGCGCCAGGTCGTATTTCTCGGTGACCGAGGCCACCCCCTCGCGCACCGTCTGCAGCGCCACGGCGACGACCTGGTTCGACAGCGCCCGGTCCAGCGGCGACAGCTTGTCCAGACCCAGGAGGCCGATCACCGTGCGCAGCGTGGTGCCCTGCACGATCAGCGTGAACAGCGTGAAGCCGGTGGCCAGGATGCCCACGACGCGCTTGGTCTCGACCGGCACGCGCAGGTTCTCGGTCACGGCCAGCGCCAGGGCCAGCGTGACGGCACCGCGCAGGCCCCCCCACATGATCGCCACGCGGTAAGGTCGCTGGATGCGCGGCGACAGGCGCAGCGCGGTCAGCATGGGCAGCAGCCCGAAGAGGATCAGCGCCCGCGCGACGAAGGCCGCCCCGATGACCACGCCGATCAGGGCCAGGTCGTTCAGGCGCAGCTCGCCCAGAAGGCGGGGGATCAGCAGCGCCGCCAGGATGAAGATCAGCGCGCCCGCCCAATGCGCCAAGAGGCCCCAGACCTCGCGCAGGTTCGTCCAGAATCCGGGCGTCAGCCGCCCCGGCCCCATCAGGTTCAGCGTCAGGCCCGCCACCACCACCGCGATGACGCCGGACGCGTGCAGCAGCTGTTCCGCCCCGACATAGGCCAGATAGGGTGCCGCGACCGAGACCGAGATCTGCGCCAGTTCGAACCCGCTGAAGAGGCCCATCAGCGCCAGCGCGATGCGCGCGACCAGCCAGCCCGCCACCACCCCGCCGACGATCAGGCCGGGAAACTGTCCCAGGGCCTCGCCCAGGCTGGGGTTGGGCACGCCCAGCATCACATAGGACAGGAACAGCCCGAACAGCGCGATGGCTGCGGCGTCGTTCAGCAGCGCCTCGCCCTCGACGATGCGCGACAGGCGCTTGGGCGCCGAGAGGCTGCGGAAGATGGTGACCACGGCCGACGGATCGGTCGTCGAGACGATCGCCCCGATCAGCAGCGCCGCCATCAGCGGCAATCCGCCGAAGGCCGACAGCGCATAGCCGATGGTCAGCGTCGCCACCACGACCGCCACCACCGCCAGTGTCAGGATGGGGACCCAGTCATCCATCATCCGCCGGATGTTCATCTCCAGCGTGGCCTGGAAGATCAGCGTCGGTAGGAAGACGTAGAGAAAGACGCTGGACCGGATGGGCAGCGACAGGATGCCCTCGGCGATCGGGTTCAGCGTTGCGAAGAGGTCGGTCCGCAGCAGGATGATCGCGCCGCCGCCGATGATAATGCCGACCGCCGCCAGCATCACGCTGAAGGGCAGCGACAGGCGCGCGGCCAGCGGTTCGGCCGCCGCGATGATCAGGAACAGGAACGCGGTAAACGTCGTCAGCAGAACGATATCCATGCCCCGTGGATAGAGGCGCGCCCCCGGACATGGAAGATGGGCCGCGCCGTGCAGCGGCGATTTTCCCGCGCCCTGACGGGGATGTGAGTCACCGGCGGCCCGGCCGACCGGCGGGGGTTGAAAACCCGTCGCGCCACGCACAGGTCAGCAGTCCGGCGCGGCGATGCCGCCGCCATCCCTTTCGGGCCCGTCATGGCCCCATCCTTGAGCAAGACCAGAAGAAAGGAGGACCGCATGTCCTCGATGTTCGACCCTGTGACCCTCGGCGCGGTGACGCTGCGCAACCGCATCGTCATGGCGCCGCTGACCCGCGCGCGCGCGGGCGACGTGCGCGTTCCCAACGACCTGATGGTCGAATATTACAGCCAGCGCGCCACCGCCGGGCTGATCCTGTCGGAAGCCACCAGCATCATGCCGATGGGCGTGGGCTATGAAGCGACGCCGGGCATCTGGAACGACGCGCAGATCGCGGGCTGGTCCAAGGTCACCAAGGCCGTGCACGAGCGCGGCGGCCTGATTTTCCTGCAGCTGTGGCATGTCGGGCGCATCTCGGACCCGCAGCTTCTGGGCGGACAGCTGCCCGTGGCACCCTCCTCGATCCAGCCGGCGGGCCATGTCAGCCTGCTGCGCCCCAAGCGGCCCTACGTCACCCCCCGCGCCCTGACCACCGAGGAGATCCCCGGCATCGTCGAGGCCTATCGCCAGGCGGCCGAGAATGCGCGTCACGCGGGCTTCGACGGGGTCGAGATCCATGCCGCGAACGGCTATCTGATCGACCAGTTCCTGCAGGACCGCAGCAACACCCGCCAGGACCAGTACGGCGGCAGCATCGAGAACCGCGTCCGCTTCCTGAACGAGATCACCGATGCGGTCATCGGGGTCTGGGGCGCCGACCGGGTGGGCGTGCATCTGGCGCCGCGCGGCGACAGCCATGACATGGGCGACAGCGACCCGCGCGCCCTGTTCACGCAGGTCGCCCGCGACATGCGCCAGCGCGGCGTGGCCTTCCTGTTCCTGCGCGAGCATCCGGCCGAGGACAGCCTGCTGGACGCGATCCGCGACGCCTTCGGCGGCCCGGTCATCGCCAACGAGGGCCTGACCCGCGAGAGCGCCGCCGCCCTGCTGGCGGAGGAACGTGCCGATGCGGTCTCGTTCGGGCGCGACTTCATCGCGACGCCGGATCTGGTGGAGCGCTTCCGCCGCGACCTGCCGCTGAACGAGCAGAACCCCGCCACCTTCTACGGCGACGGGGCCGAGGGCTATACCGACTATCCGACCGCGACCCAGATCGCGGCCGAGTGACCGGGCGGGCGGGGGCCGATGGTCCCCGCCCCCTTTCGGTCAGCCGCCGTTGCGGCTGGAGAAGTCCGCGGGCCGTCCGGTGGTGGGCAGCTCGGTCACGGTGACGATGTCATCGGCGGACAGGCCGCGGCGGACCAGCTCCCGCGTCTCCAGCAGATCGCCCGCGCGACGCTCGACGGTCATGACGTCGGAGGCGGACTTCATCAGTTCGGGGCGCTCGTTCATGCTCATCGCCAGCGAGGGCATGGCGGCGAACGAGATCACGGCGGCGGCAAGGGAAAGACGGATCATGGATAGTCTCCTTCTGAGGTGAGGGATCGTCGCGATCCATGCAGACAGACACGGGCCGCACGCCCGCGATGGTGCAGCCCCGCACGCAACCGTGTTCACGCCACGAAAAAGGGGCGGCCCGAAGGCCGCCCCCTGTCCGTCCGGTCACCCGGTCAGCAGCTGTAGTACATCGCGTATTCGATGGGATGGGGGGTATGCTCATAGGCATGGACCTCTTCCCATTTCAGGGCGATGTAGCCCTCCAGCTGGTCGCGGGTGAACACGTCGCCCTGCAGCAGGAAGTCCATGTCCTTCTCCAGCTCCTCCAGCGCCTCGCGCAGGCTGCCGCAGACGGTCGGGATCTCGGCCAGCTCCTCGGGGGGCAGGTCGTAGAGGTCCTTGTCCGAGGCCGGGCCGGGATCGATCTTGTTCTTGATGCCGTCCAGGCCGGCCATCAGCAGCGCCGCGAAGGCCAGATAGGGGTTCGCTGCCGGATCGGGGAAGCGGGCCTCGACGCGCTTGGCCTTGGGGCTCTCCGTCCACGGGATGCGCACGCAGCCCGAGCGGTTGCGGGCCGAGAAGGCGCGCAGCACGGGGGCTTCGAAGCCCGGGATCAGGCGCTTGTAGCTGTTGGTCGAGGGGTTCGTCAGCGCGTTCAGCGCCTTGGCATGCTTCAGGATGCCGCCGATGAAGTACAGCGCCTCCTGCGACAGGTCCGCATACTTGTCGCCCGAGAACAGCGGCTTGCCGTCCTTCCAGATCGACATGTTGACATGCATCCCCGAGCCGTTGTCGCCCTTCATGGGCTTGGGCATGAAGGTGACCGACTTGCCGTAGGCATGGGCCACGTTGTGGATGACGTACTTGTACTTCTGAATGTTGTCCGCCTGCTCGACCAGGCCGCCGAAGATCAGGCCCAGCTCGTGCTGGCAGGTCGCGACCTCATGGTGGTGCTTATCGACCTTCATGCCCATGCGCTTCATAGTTGACAGCATCTCGCCGCGGATGTCCTGGGCGGTGTCGATCGGGTTGACCGGGAAATAGCCGCCCTTGTGGGCCGCGCGGTGGGCGGTGTTGCCCATCTCGTATTCCGTGTCGGTGTTCCAGGCGGCGTCGGCCGCGTCGATCTGGAACGACACCTTCTGCGGCGTCACCGAATAGCGCACGTCGTCGAAGATGAAGAATTCGGCCTCGGGGCCGAAATAGGCCGCGTCGCCGATGCCCGACGCCTTCAGATAGGCCTCCGCCTTGGCGGCGGTGCCGCGCGGGTCGCGCGAATAGGGCTCGTTCGTGTCCGGCTCGACCACGTTGCAATGCACGCAGAGGGTCTTCTCGGCATAGAACGGGTCGATATAGGCCGATGCCGGATCGGGGATCAGCTTCATGTCCGACTGGTCGATCGACTTCCAGCCCGCGATGGAGCTGCCGTCGAACATGAAGCCTTCCTCGAAGAAGTCCTCGTCGACCAGGTCGCGGTCCAGCGTCACGTGCTGCAGCTTGCCCTTGGGATCGGTGAAGCGAACGTCGACATAGGCGACATCCTCGTCCTCGATCAGCTTCAAGACATCCTTGATTTTCATCTCTTCCCTTCCTTCTCAGTCACGACCCGGCCTCACGGTCTGGCACGGGCCGCAGGAGTTCCTTTGTGGGCGGCGCGGATCAGACCGCGTCGTCGCCGGTTTCGCCGGTGCGGATGCGGATCGCCTGCTCGACCGGCATCACGAAGATCTTGCCGTCGCCGATCTTCTCGGTCCGGGCGGCCGCGACGATCGCCTCGATGGCGGCGTCGACCTGATCGTCGGGCAGCACCATCTCGATCTTCACCTTGGGCAGGAAGTCGACCACATATTCGGCGCCGCGATAAAGCTCGGTATGGCCCTTCTGACGACCGAATCCCTTGACCTCGGTCACGGACAGGCCCTGCACGCCGACTTCCTGCAGCGCCTCCTTCACGTCGTCCAGCTTGAACGGCTTGATGATCGCCTCGATCTTCTTCATCGCAATTGATCCTTCCTCGCGGCTTGCCTGTCGCCTGCTTGGCGCGTTTGATGAACCGCGTAAATGCGCCAGCGCGAAGTTGGACCCCGTCAGGCCGCCCCACTGGCCCATCTGCCCATAATTTGCACAGACAGCCCAAGGATTAGTCACAGATCATGCTCGAAGGCCCTGAAATCGTCACCTGCGCCCAAATGCGCGCCATGGAATCCGCCGCGATGGGCAGCGGCGCGATATCGGGGCTGAACCTGATGACGCGGGCCGGCCGCGCCGTCGCGGACCGGATCCGCCTGCGCTGGCCGCGGGCCGGGCGGGCGGTGGTCCTGTGCGGTCCGGGCGCCAATGGCGGCGACGGCCACGTAATCGCCCGGCATCTGGCGCAGGCGGGCTGGACGGTCGACGTGCTGGGCCTGCCCCCGCGGCCCGGCTCTGACGCGGCGGCAGCGCGCGCGCAATGGCCGGGGCCGGTCCTGCCGCTGACCCGCGCGGCACTGCGCGCCCTGCCCGATGCCGATGTCTATGTCGACGCGATCTTCGGCACCGGCCTGACCCGCCCGCCGGAGGGAGAGGTCGCGGCCCTGCTGCGCCATCTGGGCGGCGACGACGTCCTCTATCGCCCGCGCCTGGTCGCGGTGGACGCGCCGAGCGGGCTGTGCCTGGACAGCGGCGTGGTTCTGGGCTCTGGGCGGGGCGCCCTGCCCGGACACGCGCTGCGCGTCGCGATGACCGTCACCTTCGACAGCCCCAAGCCCGGCCACCTGCTGGAGCACGGCCCGCAGCTCTGCGGCCGCCTGATCGTCGCCGATATCGGGCTGGAGCCCTTCCGCGTGCAGGGCGCGCGCGGCCTGCGTCCGGCGCATCTGACGGCGCTGTGGCCGCCGCTGGACGTGCCGGACCGTCGCCGCCCGCAGGGGTCTGACAGCCAGGGGCCGTGGCTGCGCAAGGAGCAGTCCAAGGGCGGGCACAAGTTCGCGCACGGATCGGCGCTGATCGTGGCGGGCGGCGCGGGGTCGGGCGGCGCGGCACGGCTGGCGGCGCGCGCGGCGCTGCGGGTGGGCGCAGGGCTGGTGACGCTGGCCCCGCCACGGGACGCGATGCCGGAACATGCCCTGCCCCCCGACGCGCTGATGCGGCGGGCGGTGGATCAGGCCGATGACCTGGCGTCCGCGCTGGCGGACCGGCGGCCCCTGGCGCTGTGTCTGGGGCCGGGCTGCGGCGTCGATCGGGCGGCGGCGCTCCTGCCCGCAGCGGTGGCGGCGGGACGCCCCGCGGTGCTGGACGCCGACGGCCTGACCGCGCTGGCGCATACGCCCCGCGCCCTGCCCCCGGGCTGGGTGCTGACCCCGCACGGGGGCGAGTTCGCGCGCCTCTGCCCCGATCTGGCCGAGGCGCTGCGCCGCGACGATCCGCCCCACGCCAAGCCGGAGATCCTGCGCGAGGCGGCGGTGCGGCTTGGCGCGGTCGTCATCCTCAAGGGGCCGGACACGGTGGTGGCCGATCCCTCGGGCCGGGCGGCGATCCATTCCGACCCGCTGATTCCCTGGCTGGCGACGGCAGGCGCGGGCGACGTACTGGCGGGGCTGATCACCGGGCTGTTGGGGCGGGGGATGCCCGCCTTTTCCGCCGCCTGCCTGGGCGTCCGGCTGCACGCGCAGGCTGCGCGCCGCTTTGGCCCGGGGCTGATCGCCGATGACCTGATCGACACCCTGCCTCGCGTGCTGGCAGACTGGCCGGACACGGATCGAGCCGACAGGCCTTGACGCCGCCCGCCCTTGGAGGGATGTATCGCGCATCGTGATGCGCCCGTCTGGCGGAATTGGCAGACGCACCAGATTTAGGTTCTGGCGCCGAAAGGCGTGGGGGTTCAAGTCCCTCGACGGGCACCACGATGCCTTCCCGACATGACAGCGATTGCGACAGGGGGACGGTGGTCGGAGTGGAGGGATTCGAACCCCCGACATCCTGGTCCCAAACCAGGCGCGCTACCAGACTGCGCTACACTCCGATTCCGGCGGGCGCCGTGGCGACCGGTTCCGACCGCATAGCGCAGCCGCGCGGTGGTGAAAAGCCCTAGCGGCAGGGCCAGGCGGCGGTTTCCTGCGGCACGTCGGGATGAGCCAGCACCTGACCCGCGCGCAGGCCAAGACGCGCTGCCTCGCCGCCCGCGATCTCCAGGACAAGCAGCCGATCGCGGTCCGGATCGCCCACGGCCGCACCGGGAACAGGTGTCTCGTCCAGCGGGCGGGCATTGGCATGGATGTGGCGAATCACGCCACGCGCGTCGGCAAAGACCATGTCCAAGGGAATCAGCGTGTTGCGCATCCAGAAGCTGACGGGCTGCGGGCGCGGATAGACGAACAGCATCCCCGTCCCCGCCGGCAGGTCGCGGCGGAACATCAGGCCTCGGGCCCGCAGGGCCTCGGTATCGGCCAGCTCGGTCGCGAAGGACAGCGCCCGGTCGTCCGACAGCCGGATCAGCGTGCGGTCGTCGCGGCACTCGGCGGTCGGCTGCGGCTGGACCACGTCCTGCGCCGCTGCGGGACCGGCCCCCACCAGCAGAAGCGCAAGAATGGCGGACAGGCGCATCACGCCCTATTCCGCGACATGGGCGAGACCGTCGTCGGCCGATCCGCCCGACGCGTCGTCGCGGGCGGGCAGGCCGCTGTCCCAGGCCGCGATCTGCGCCGCCATCAGGCCGCGCGGCCCCTCGACCACGCGCAGACAGATCGCCTCACCGATGGCAAGGTCGGCGAAACCGGAATGGCGCAGCACCTCGATGTGGATAAAGACGTCATCGGCATGACCGAAGATGTTGGCGAAACCGAAGCCCTTGGATTTGTCGAACCACTTCACGCGCGCGGGGCGAAGGGGAAGGCTCTCGAGATGCTCGATGATCTCGATGTCCAGATCGGCGATGGGGGGCTGTCCGTCGCTTGGCGGCGGGTCGATCGAGACCACCTCGGCGGCCTGCACGCCGCGCTTGGTCTCTTGGACCATCACCGTGACCCGCGACTGGTCCGCGACCGAGCTGCGTCCGAAGTTCCGCAGCACATTTCCATGCAGAAGGATGTCGGTACCGCCTTGATCGTCAAGGATAAAGCCATATCCCTTGGACGGGTCGAACCACTTGACCAGCCCGGTCGCGAGTCTCAGGGTACCGTCGTCTGTCATAGCATTTCCGTCTTCGCGCATAACCGATAGCCCTCGACAGTAGACATGCCGTCCCCCGACTACAATATGGGACGGTGCGGGACATGGGGATCGGCAAAGATAAGCCGTTGACCGCCTATGTCGGGATCGTGATCGGCGACGTCAAGGTCACGGGGACAGCCGCCGCACCTGCCAGCCGTCCGCCTGATCGCGGGTCCAGAAGAAGCGGTCGTGCAGGCGGAAGGCGCCATCGGCCCAGAACTCGATCTGCACCGGCGCGATGCGGAAGCCGCCCCAGAACGGCGGCCGCTTGGGCGCGGTGCCGTGGCGCAAACCGACCTTGGCGACCTCGGCCACCAGCGCCGCGCGGCTCTCCAGCGGCTGCGACTGGCGCGAGGCCCAGGCCCCCAGCCTGCTTTGCAATGCGCGGCTGTCGTAATAGGCGTCGGCCTGCGGCCCGTCCTCGCGGGTGACGGTGCCTCGCACGCGAATCTGGCGGGCCAGCGACTTCCAGTGCATCACGAAGGCCGCCTTGCCGGTCGCGGCGATCTGGCGGCCCTTGGCGCTGTCGTAGTTGGTGTAGAACACGAAGGAGCCGTCGGTCCCCTGCCCGTCGATCTCCTTCAGCAGCACCATGCGCACATCGGGCAGCCCGTCGGCATCGACGGTGGCCAGCGCGATGGCGTTGGGGTCGTTCGGCTCGCTCGCGCGCGCTTCCTCCAGCCAGGCGCGGGCGATGTCGAACGGGTCGTCGCCCGCGAAGAGTCCAGTCCGATCCGCCATGGCGCGTTCCTTGTGCTTGCTGCGACAGGGCAGTTGCCCTAATCACCTTGGAAACGGTTGAAAGCGCGGGGGACAGGACATGTCAAGCGAGCAGAGGCCCGGCCTGATGGCCGGCAAGCGCGGTCTCATCATGGGGCTGGCCAACGACAAGTCGATTGCCTGGGGCATCGCCAAGGCGCTGGTCGCCGAAGGGGCGCAGCTGGCCTTCAGCTATCAGGGCGACGCCCTGAAGAAGCGCGTCGATCCGCTGGCGGCGCAGCTGGGATCGGACCTGGTCCTGCCCTGCGACGTCTCGGACGAGGGCTCGATCGACCGGCTGTTCGCGGATCTGGGCGCGGCCTGGGACGGGCTGGACTTCGTGGTCCACGCCATCGGCTTTTCCGACAAGGAACAGCTGCGCGGCCGCTATGCGGAAACGACGCGCGACAACTTCCTGATGACGATGGACATTTCCGTCTATTCCTTCACCGCCGTGGCGCGTCGCGCCGCCGCGATGATGACGGATGGCGGCTCCATGCTGACGCTGACCTATTACGGCGCCGAGCGGGTCATGCCGCATTACAACGTCATGGGCGTCGCCAAGGCCGCGCTGGAGGCCTCGGTCCGCTACCTGGCCGAGGATTTCGGCAAGGACGGCATCCGCGTGAACTCCATCAGCGCCGGTCCGATCAAGACGCTGGCCGCCAGCGGCATCGGCGATTTCCGCTACATCATGAAGTGGAACGAGCTGAACTCCCCGCTTCGTCGCAATGTCACGCAGGAGGATGTCGGCAATTCGGCCCTCTACCTGCTGTCGCATCTGGGCGGCGGCGTGACCGGAGAGACGCATCATGTCGATGCGGGCTATCATGTCGTCGGCATGAAGGCCGTGGACGCCCCCGACATCGCGACCGTCAAGAAGGACTGACCGGCCATGACGGCGCATGCCCTGCTGGCCATCTGGCTGGTGCATCTGGCGGCGGCCGTCTCTCCGGGTCCGGCGGTGGTGCTGGCCGCGCGCACCGGGCTGCGCCACGGCTTCGGCCGGGGTGCATGGCTGGCCGTGGGGCTGGGCCTGGGCGCCTGCATCTGGGCCTGCGCGGCGATGTTCGGGCTGGCCGTGCTGTTCCGCGTGGCCCCCGCCCTGCTGGTCGCGCTGAAATATGCGGGCGCGGCCTATCTGCTGTGGCTGGCCTGGAAGATGTGGCACGCCGCGGCCGAACCGCTGGCGATGGACGCGCCCGATGCCCATGCCCGCAGCGCCGCGGGCCTCGTTTGGCAGGGCATCGCCACGCAGCTGGCCAATCCGAAACCCGCGGTGTTCTTCGGCACGATCTTCCTGACCTTCCTGCCGCCGCAGGCCCCACTCTGGGGCTACGGCGCCATCCTGGCGCTGATCTTCGTGAACGATGCGGGCTGGAACGTGATCGTCGCGCGCATCTTTTCGCTGGAACGCACGCGCCGGGGCTATATGAGCCTCAAATCCGTCATCGACCGCATCTTCGGCGGGCTGCTGGCCCTGATGGGCGTCAAGCTCGCCGCCACCTGAGGAGAGATCCATGTCATCCGAACGCCTTCCCCATGAAAAGGGCTTCCATGTCAGCTGGGACCAGCTGCACCGCGACGCCCGCGCCCTGGCCTGGCGCCTGGACGGGACCGAATGGCGCGCCGTGGTCGCGGTGACGCGCGGCGGTCTGGTCCCCGCCATGATCGTCGCGCGCGAGCTGGACATCCGCACGATCGACACGATCTCGATCCGCTCCTACAAGGGCGTGGGCTCGGAGGCGGGACAGGGTCAGCTGGAGGTCCTGAAGCGCCCGGACGACGCGCTGATGATGGGCGATGGCGAGGGCATCCTGGTCGTGGACGACCTGGTCGATTCGGGCCGCACGCTGGAACTGATCAGGCAGATGTATCCCAAGGCGCATCTGGCGACCGTCTATGCCAAGCCCAAGGGCAAGCCGATGGTCTCGACCTGGGTGACCGAGGTCAGCCAGGATACCTGGATTTTCTTCCCTTGGGACATGGCGCTGCAGTATGTCCAGCCGTTTCGCGGCGAAGACTGACGCCAATTCAACATCTTGCGCCCCCGCTCTTGGTTCGGTGACCGGGGCGGGGGAACCTGTTCTCCTGCCTGCGCATTGTGCACCCAATAGCGGATCGCACGGTCCGTCCGCAGAAACAGGAGATGACAAGATGCGTAAGCTGCTTTTGACCACCACCCTTGCCCTGCCCCTGACCTTCGGCGCCGCGCTGGCGCAGGATACCGCCGCACCGGCGGCCGATCCCGCCGCAGGCACCATGGAAACAGCGCCGATGACCGATGCGGCAGCCGATCCGATGGCCACCGATGCTGCCGCCGAAGGCGAAGCCGATGACGCCGCCGCAGCCGCTGCCGCCGCCGAAAAGGTTGAGGTCGAGCAGGCCGCCAACGAATGGCGCGTCGACTGGATTACCGGCGCCTCGGTCACCGCGCCTGATGGGACCGACATCGGCTCGATCACCGACCTGATCGTCGATGGCGACACCGGCATGATGAAGGCCGCAATCATCGGCGTGGGCGGTTTCCTCGGCATCGGCGAGAAGCAGATCGCGCTGCCGTGGACCGATCTGGTCATCAACTCGGACGCGCAGGAGATCACCAGCGACCTGACCCGCGAGGAGGCCGAGGCCGCGCCGGAATACGTCTTCCGTGATCAGGCCGCCGCAGCTGGCGACATGGTCAGCGATCCGGCAGCCGACCCGGCGATGGCACCCGCCGCCGATCCGATGGCGACCGAGCCTGCGGCCGATCCGATGGCGACTGGCACCACCGATGCCATGCCGGCCGACGGCACGACCACGGAAACCGCGCCCGCGAACTGAACCCGGGTCTGATATCAGACAAGCGGCGGCCCCTCGGGGCCGCCGTTCTGCTGTCAGCCGTTGCCCCGAACGAAGCGCGTCGCGTCCTCGGCGGCACGCTGCAGGGCGCGGCTCTTGTTGACGGTCTCCTGGAACTCGGCCTCGGGGTCGCTGTCATAGACGACGCCGCCGCCCGCCTGGATATACAGGGCCTGATCCTTGATCACCCCGGTGCGCAGCGCGATGCACATGTCCATCTCGCCATTGGCGGCGAAATAGCCGACCGCGCCGCCATAGACGCCGCGCTTCTCCGGCTCCAGTTCGTCGATGATCTGCATGGCCCGGACCTTGGGCGCACCCGAGACCGTCCCCGCGGGCAGACCGGCCAGAAGCGCCGACAATGCATCTTCGCCCTCACGCAACTCTCCCACGACATTCGACACGATGTGCATGACATGGCTGTAGCGTTCGATGACGAACTGCTCGGTCGGGCGCACGGTGCCGGGGCGCGCTACGCGGCCCACATCGTTCCGGCCCAGATCCAGCAGCATCAGATGCTCGGCCAGCTCCTTCTGGTCGGAGAGCAGATCGGCCTCCAGCGCCCGGTCCTCCGCCTCGTCCGCGCCGCGCGGGCGGGTGCCGGCGATGGGACGGATCGTGACCTCGCCGTCGCGCAGGCGCACCAAGATCTCGGGGCTGGCGCCCACGATCTGGAAGCCGCCCATGTTCAGGAAGAACATGAAGGGCGACGGATTCGTGCGCCGCAGGCTGCGGTAAAGCGCGAAGGGCGGCAGCGGAAAGTCCATCCGCCAGCGCTGGCTGGGCACGACCTGGAAGATGTCGCCCGCCCGGATATAATCCTTGGCCCGCTCGACCGCGGCTAGATAATCGGGCTTGGAGAAGTTCGACTGCGGCGTGCCGATGCGGCCCGCCTCGCCCAGGGCGCGCGGCTCGGAGGGCTGGCGGTCCAGCGATCGCAGCGCGTCCATCACCCGTTCGCCCGCCCGCGCATAGGCCGCACGCGCATCGCCCCCGTCATGCCAGGCGGGCGCACACAGCGTCACCTCGCCCTTGACCCCGTCCAGCACCGCAACGACCGACGGGCGCATCAGCATCGCGTCGGGCAGGTCCAGCGGGTCGGGGTTCACGTCGGGCAGATGCTCGACCAGGCGGATCATGTCATAGCCCAGATAGCCGAACAGCCCCGCCGCGACCGGCGGCACGCCTTCGGGCATGGTCTCGATCCGGCTCTCGGCGATCAGCGCGCGCAGGCTGTCCAGCGCCGGGCGCGGATCGTCCTGGAACGCGTCCGAGAACCGCGCCTGACGGTTCAGCCGGGCCTTGCCGTCGCGGCATTCCCAGACCAGATCGGGCTTCATGCCGACGATGGAATAGCGGCCACGGACCTCTCCGCCGGTCACGGATTCCAGCATGAAGCTCTGCGGCGCGGCCTCGGCCAGCTTCAGCATTAGGCTGACCGGCGTGTCCAGATCGGCCGCCAGCCGGATCGTGACCAGCTGGTTGCGGCCCGCATCCCATTCGGCCTGGAACTCGGCAAAGCCGGGGGTCATCTGCATCACTGAACCTGGGCGTTGATGGCGTTGATCGCGGCCTGATCCAGCGTCACGTTAACGCCGCGCTGCGCGTGCCGCACGAAATAGTCGAGCAGATCGACCTGCAGGGACTGGTCCAGCCGGGCGCGCACACCCTGCAGAACCTGCTCCGCATCGGGCTGGGACAGGTCGGCATCGGTGATGCCGTCCAGCCGGACCAGGAACACCCGGTCCTGCGCATCGACGACGCCCGCCTCGCCCGGCTCGGCCAGGGCGAAGGCCTCGGACAGCAGTTCCGGCGGCAGCCCGTCCATCCAGTCGCTGCGGGCCAGCCCGGTCTCGGGCGTCCAGTCATCGGCAGGTGCAGGGGCAGCCTCCGCATCGGCACCGGCTGCGGGCGCATCGGCCCCGGCCGCGCTTTCGGCGACGGCGGTCAGGCGCAGGTCTGCGGCCAGATCCAGCAGCTGACGCTGAACCTCGGCGCGGCGCCAGTCGGCCAGGACTTCGTCGCGGACCTCCTCGAAGGGGCGCAGCGTCGGCGGGACCAGCTCGTCCAGGCGCATGGCGAAGACACCCCCGTCGGCCAGCTCGAACAGCTGCGGAAAATCGCTGGTCAGGACCTGCGCCGCCTGCTCGCGGAAGGCCTCATAGCCCGCGATGCCGCCCTCCTCAGGGGTCGCCTCGGCAGTCCAGTCGATCTGGCCCAGCTCCATCTCGGTCTCTTGGGCCAGGTCCTCCAGCGTCGCGCCGCCGGCCAGCAGGTCCTCGAAATCGCCGCTGCGGTCGCGGATCTGGCGCGCGGCGGCCGACAGGGCCGCCTCGCCGCGCAGACCCTCCTGCGCGGCCTCGAAGGGGATGTCCACGGGGTCCAGGATCGCGTTCACCATATAGAGCGCGGGCCCCAGGTCGCTGTCCAGCGGACCCACGACGCCCGGCTGCTCCAGCGCAAAGACCTCGGGCGCGGCGGCGCCCAGATCGGCCTCGGTCACCTCGCCCAGATCGACATCGTCCAGCGTCAGGCCGCGCTGCACCACGAAGGCCTCGAAGGGCTGCGCGCCCGAGTCGATCTGATCGCGCGCGGCCTCGGCTTGGGCCGCGTCGGGAAAGACCAGGCGGCTGACCATGCGCCGTGCCGGGCGCTGGAACTGGTCGATGTTCTGCTCATAGGTGGCGCGCAGCGCGGCCTCGTCCAGCTGCACCTCGGAGGCCAGCATCTCGGGCGTGATCCAGGCATAGGTGATGCGGCGCGTCTCGGGCGCGGTGAAGCGCGCGTCGTTGGCCTCGTGCCAGGCACGCAGCGTCGCCTCGTCTGGCGTGGCGATCGGCTCGGGCAGGTCCGCCTCGGTCAGCTCGCGCCAGCTGAAGTCGCGCCGCTCCAGCAGCCAGCGCGCGGTCTGATCGACCATCGGCGCGGGCGCGGCGACGCCGCCGGTCACGGCGCGCTGCATCATCAGGCGCGCCTCGTCGTCGCGGACGGTGGCCTCGAAATCGGCCTCGGTGAGGTTCTCGCGGCGCAGCACCTCGGCATAGGCGGCGCGGTCGAAGGCGCCGTTCGGCCCCTGAAACGCGCCCGCCTGCATGATGGTCTGGGCCACGCGCTGATCGCCGACCGACACGCCGATGCGGCGCGCCTGTTCGGCCAGGGCCGCCGCGGCGATCAGGTTGGCCTGCACCGATTGCGGCAGCCCCATCGCTTGGGCCTGCTGCATGGTGATCTGCTGGCCGGTCTGCTGAGAGAAGGCGCGCAGCTCGCCCTGCAGGGCGCGGGCATAGTCGTCGGCGGTGATCTCGGTCTCTCCGACCGCGCCGATCCGGCTCGTCCCGCCCGAGAAGCTGGTGATGCCGAAGCCTCCCAGCCCCAGGACCATCAGACCCATCAGGATCCAGACAATGGTCGATTTGCCCTTGGTTCGCAGCTGTGACATGGCGCGGCCTTCCTCGTGGTCGTGTCCCGCCCGTCTTTAGGACGCGGGCGGGTTCGCCACAAGTGGATCAGACGGGCAGCGCGGCCAGCCTGCGCCCCAGCTCCGCGATGCCCGCGGCCTCGACATTGGCGAAGGCGATGCGCAGGTGGCGCGCGCCGGTCGGGTCGTCCGCGGGCGTGAACATCGTGCCGGGCAGCGCCAGCACCCCCGCCTCGCGCACCATGCGCCGCGCCAGATCGGCCGAGCCTTCGGCGAAGGGGTGCTCGACCCACGCGAAATAGGCCCCCGCGCTTTTCAGCCGCCACCCCGGCAGCGCACCGAGCGTTTCGGCCGCCGCCGCCCGTCGCGCCAGGATCTCGGCCCGCTCTCCGGCCAGCCAGCCGCCCAGGTTCGCCATGCCCCAGACCGCCCCGATCTGGCCCAGCTGCGAGGGCGAGATGGCCACCGTGTCCAGGAACTTCTCGACCTGCTCCAGCCGGTCCGTCCCCGCGATCACCGCGCCGACGCGATGCCCGGTCAGCCGATAGGCCTTGGAGAAGCTGTAGAGCTGGATCAGCACCCGGTCCCAGTCCGGGCGGGTCAGCAGGTCGTGAGGCGCGCCCTCGCGGCTGTCGAAGTCTCGATAGGTCTCGTCCACGACCAGCGCGATGCCGCGCGCCTGCGCCAGATCGAAGAACCGTCCCACCAGCTCGGCCGGATATTCCGCACCCGAGGGGTTGTTCGGCGTGACCAGCACGATGGCGCGGGTCGCGGGGGTGATCAGGGCCGCGGCGTCATCCGGGTCGGGCAGCATGTCCGCGCCGCAGGGCAGCGGCACGGTGGTGACGCCCGCCATGTCCAGCCACATCTTGTGGTTGAAATACCACGGCGTCGGCACGATCACCTCATCGCCCGCCCCCGCCAGCGTCGCCATGACCGAGCAGAAGGCCTGGTTGCAGCCCTGCGTGATCGCCACGTTCGCGGCACTCAGCGCCCCGCCATAGGCGGCCGAGAACTGCGCCGCCACCGCCTCACGCAGGTCGCCATTGCCCAGCACAGGACCATAGAGATGCGCCTCGGGCCGGTGCAGCGCGGCCTCGGCGATGGCCCGGCGCAGGCCCTCCGGGGGCGGATCGACGGGTGCGGCCTGGCTGACGTTGATCAGCGGGCGGTCGGGCGCGAAGGTCACGCCCGCCAGCCAGCGACGCGCCTCCATCACGGGCGGCGCGAAGGTGGCGGCAAGGGCGGGGTTCAGGGGATGCATGTCAGTTCCGTTTCAATCGGCGAAGGTCGGTGAGGTCGGGCGGCAGCGACAGGTCCAGCGCCGGGGCGGGCAGCGCAGGCGCCGCCCCCGCATCGGGCGCGTCGGGCGCAAGGCGCGGCGACGCATCGGCATCCGCCGGGGGCAGCGGGGCCGCCCTGTCGGCCGCGGGCGCGGCGTCCCTCCCCGCATCGGGCAGGCGCAGCGCCGGAGACGCCCCGTCCGCCGCGGGCGCGGGCTGGCCCGGCAGGCGGTCCACGGCCAGGGCCTCGGGGCGGGCGTTCTGCTGCGTCGCGGTGGCCGGCGCGGGTTCGTCCGCGGGCAGCGGCACGGCGACCGGATCGGTGGCGGGGCGCGGAGAGGCCGCGTTCGGCGCGGGCAGGCGCGGCGCGACATCGCCGCCGCGCCCGAACTCGGACCCGACCGGCAGGCCGACATCGACCGCCCCCGACGCGCCGCGCGGCAGGGGTGCCGTCAGTGACAGCCCGGCCAGCAGCACCGCCCCCGTCAGCGCGCCGCCCGCAAGCCCCCTCCAGAAACCGCCCGCCATGCCGAAATCCGTCCCGTCCGTCCGCCGTGATGCGCGACGACCGGCCGGTCTTGACCCCCGGTCGCGCTTTGGCCCATCTATAGCGGACGCTTTTTCCGGGGGAAACCGCCCCCTTCTTTCTGGCCGCAAGGTGCATCGATGATCCTTCTGATCGACAATTACGACAGCTTTACCTGGAACCTGGTCCATTACATGGGCGAGGCCGGGGCCGAGGTCGTCGTGCGCCGCAACGACCAGATCACCGTCGCCGAGGCGCTGGCCATGGCGCCGGACGGCATCGTCATCTCTCCCGGTCCCTGCGATCCGGCGCAGGCGGGGATCTGCCTGGATTTGATCGCAGCGACGGCCGAACGGGCCGTGCCCCTGCTGGGCGTCTGTCTGGGCCATCAGGCCATCGGAGAGGCCTTTGGCGGCCGCGTCGTGCGCGCGACCCGCATCCTGCACGGCAAGGTCGACGCGATCAGCCATGACGGCACGGGTGTCTTTTCGGACCTGCCCTCGCCCCTGAACGCCACCCGCTATCATTCGCTGATGGTGGAACGCGAGACCCTGCCCGACTGCCTGCGCGTGACCGCCACCGCGGGCGACGGCACGATCATGGGGCTGATCCATACCGGCCTGCCCATCGAAGGGGTGCAGTTCCATCCCGAATCCATCGCCTCCGAACACGGCCACGCGATGATCCGGACGTTCCTGGCGCGCTGCACTGCGCAAAAGGACGCCGCATGACCGACATCCGCCCCCTGATCGGCCTGGCCGCCAGCCGCCCCCTGACCGGAGCCGAGGCCGAGACCGCGTTCGCGGCGCTCTTCGACGGGGCCGCCACCCCGGCGCAGATCGGCGGCCTGCTGATGGCGCTGCGCGTGCGCGGCGAGACCGTGGACGAGATCGCCGCCGCCGCCCGCGCCATGCGCGCCCGCATGACCCCCATCACCGCGCCCGACGGCGCCATCGACATCGTCGGCACCGGCGGCGACGGCAAGGGGACGCTGAACATCTCGACCGCGACGGCCTTCGTGGTGGCCGGGGCGGGCGTGCCGGTGGCCAAGCATGGCAACCGCAACCTGTCATCGAAATCGGGCGCGGCCGACGCGTTGACCCATATGGGCATCAACGTGATGGGCGGCCCCGCCGTGGCGCAGCAGGCGCTGGACGGGGCCGGGATCTGCTTCATGATGGCGCCGATGCACCATCCGGCGATGCGCCATGTGGCGGCGCCGCGCACCGAGCTGGGCACGCGGACGGTCTTCAACCTGCTGGGACCGCTGACGAACCCGGCGGGCGTCCGCCATCAGCTGACCGGCGCGTTCAGCGCGGACTGGATCCGGCCCATGGCCGAGGTGCTGCGCGATCTGGGCACGCGCTCGGCCTGGCTGGTCCATGGCGGGGACGGCACGGACGAGCTGTCCATCGCCGCGCCCAGCCAGGTCGCGGCCCTTGCCGACGGGCGCGTCACCGAATTCACCGTCACGCCGGAGGATGCGGGCCTGCCCCGCCACCCGTTCGAGGCGATCCTGGGCGGAGAGCCCGCGCAGAACGCCGCCGCCTTCCGCGCCCTGCTGGCCGGAGAGCGCGGCGCCTATCGCGACGCGGTCCTGCTGAACGCGGCGGCGGCGCTGCTGGTCGCGGGCCGCGTGACCGCCCTGCCCGAGGGCGCGGCGCTGGCGGCGCAGTCGCTGGACAGCGGCGCGGCGCAGGCGCGGCTGACCGCGCTGGCGGGCATCACCGGCGCGCCCTGATGCCCGCGCCGCAACCGCCCGCGGCCTGGGCCGACCTGCCCTTCTTCCGCGACCGCTGGCCCGCGATCCGCGACCGGCTGCCCGAGAGCTTCCTGCCCGGCCCCGACCGCATCTTCGCCGCGCTGGAGGCGGTACCGCCCGAAGCGGTGCGGGTCGTGCTGTTGGGTCAGGACCCCTATCCCACGCCGGGCCACGCCAACGGCCTGGCCTTCTCCGTCACGCCCGAGACGCCCTTGCCGCGGTCGCTGCGCAATATCTTCGCGGAACTGGGCGACGATCTGGGCGGGACGCCCGCCACGGGCGACCTGTCGGGCTGGGCGCGCCAGGGGGTGCTGCTCCTGAACAGCGCGCTCAGCGTGATGCCGGGTCAGGCGGGGGTGCATGCCAAATGGGGCTGGCACCATCTGGCGCGCGAGGCGGTGATGCGCGCCCAGAAGGCCGGGCCGCTGGCCTTCCTTCTGTGGGGCAACCATGCGCAGAAGACGCTGGCCGATCTGGCCCGTCCGCAGGACCTGGTGATCGCCACGGCCCATCCCTCGCCTTTGTCAGCCCGGCGCGGCTTCTTCGGATCGCGCCCGTTCAGCCGCATCAACGCCTGGCTGGCGGAGCAAGGGCGCGCGCCCATCGAGTGGACCGCCTGAGGCCGCAGCCCCTTCCCCCGCGCCCCGTCCCCGGCTAGAACGGCGGCATGGATATTCTGGACAAGATCAAGGCCTACAAGCTGGACGAAATCGCCGCCGCCCGCGCGGCGCGTCCGCTGGCCGATGTCGAGGCGGCGGCCCGCGCGGCCTCCGCCCCCCGCGGCTTTGCCCGCGCCCTGGACCGCGCCGCCGAGACCGGCCCGGCCCTGATCGCCGAGATCAAGAAGGCCAGCCCCTCCAAGGGGTTGATCCGGCCCGATTTCGACCCGCCCGCACTGGCCCGCGCCTATCAGGCGGGCGGCGCCGCCTGCCTGTCGGTCCTGACCGACGGTCCCAGCTTCCAGGGCGCGCCCGACTATCTGTCGGCGGCGCGCACGGCCTGCGACCTGCCGGCGCTGCGCAAGGATTTCCTCTATGACACCTATCAGGTCGCCGAGGCGCGGGCCTGGGGCGCGGATTGCATCCTGATCATCATGGCCTCGGTCGAGGATGCGCTGGCCCGCGACTTGGAGGACGCCGCGATCCATTGGGGCATGGACGTGCTGATCGAGGTCCACGACGCGGCCGAGTTAGACCGCGCGCTGGCGCTGCGCTCTCCGCTGATCGGCATCAACAACCGCAACCTCAAGACCTTCGAGGTCACGCTGGACGTGACGCGCGACCTGGCCCCGCGCATCCCTGCCGACCGGCAGGTGGTCTGCGAGAGCGGCCTCTTCACCGCCGCCGACCTGGGCGCGATGATGCGGACCGGTGCGCGCCGCTTCCTGATCGGAGAGAGCCTGATGCGCCAGGCCGACGTCACCGCCGCCACCCGCGCGATCCTGGACATTGCCGCATGACGCTGACCCATTTCGACGCGGGCGGTCAGGCGCATATGGTCGACGTCTCGGCCAAGGCCGAGACCGCGCGCGAGGCCGTGGCGACAGGCGCCGTGGTGATGAGCCTCGAGACGCTGGCCCTGGCCCAGGGCGGCGCGGCCAAGGGCGACGTGCTGGGCGTCGCGCGGCTGGCAGGCATCATGGGCGCCAAGCGCACCGCCGACCTGATCCCGCTGTGCCATCCGCTGCCCATCGCCAAGGTCGCGCTTGACCTGGTGGCCGATCCCGACCTGCCGGGCATCCGCGTCACCGCCACCGTCCGCACCACCGGCCGCACCGGGGTCGAGATGGAGGCCCTGACCGCCGTCACCACCGCCTGCCTGACGATCTACGACATGCTGAAGGCCGCGCAGAAATCCATGGTGATCCAGGACGTGCGCCTGCTGCGCAAGGAGGGCGGGAAGTCCGGTCTCTACGAGGCGCAACCGTGATCACGGTCGACGAGGCCCTGTCGCGCGTCCTGGCACTGGCCCAGGCCCCGCGCCCTGAGACGGTGCCGCTGGCGCAGGCCCATGGCCGCGTCCTGCTGGAACCCGCCCGCGCCCGGCTGACGCAGCCGCCCTTCGACGCCTCGGCGATGGACGGCTATGCGATGCGCGCGGCGGACATGCCGGGACCGCTGACGGTCATCGGGACCAGCGCGGCCGGGCATCCCTGGGATGGGCAGCCCCGGCCCGGCACGGCGATCCGCATCTTCACCGGGGCCGCGGTTCCCGCGGGCTATGACCATGTCGAATTGCAGGAGAACGTTGACCGCGCCGGCGACCGCGTCACGGTTCGCACGCGGTCCTCGGGCCGCAACATCCGCGCGCGCGGCAACGATTTCGCCGAAGGTGACAGCCTGCCCGCCGGAACGGTGCTGACCCCAGCGCGGATCGGCCTGCTGGCCGCGATGAACCTGGACCGCGTGACCGTGGCCGCCCGTCCCATCGTGGCGATTCTGGCCGGCGGGGATGAACTGGTGCCCCCCGGCACCGACCCCGCTCCGGGACAGATCATCAGCTCGAACGATCTCGCGCTGGCGGCGATGGTGACCGAGGTCGGCGGCACGCCGCGCATCCTGCCCATCGCGCGCGACACGGTCGAGAGCCTGACCGCCGCCTTCGATGCCGCGGCCGAGGCCGATTTGCTGGTGACCATCGGCGGCGCCTCCGTCGGAGACCACGACCTGATCGGTCGCGTCGCCGCGGAAAAGGGCATGGCGCAGGCCTTCTACAAGGTCGCGCTGCGACCGGGCAAGCCGCTGATGGCCGGTAGCGTTGACCGGACGGCGATGCTGGGCCTACCGGGAAATCCCGTTTCGGCAATGGTTTGCGGTCAGATATTCATGCAACCTCTCATCCGCCGGATGCAGGGTCTTCCCTCCGATGTGCCAGTTCGACAGGCGGTGTTGGGCGTGGCGCTCCCGGCCGAAGGGCCGCGTCAGCACTATCTGCGCGCCACGCTGACGGCGGGGGACGGCCGGCCCGTCGTCACCCCCTTCGACGATCAGGACTCGGCCCGGCTGGCCCTGATGGCGCAGGCCGACGCCTTTCTGGTGCGGCCCGCTGGCGACCCCGCCCGCGCCGCCGGGGAGGTCGTCCAATACCTGCCGATCGGCTCTAGTTAACTGTTTTTTCACCCTTTCAGGGTCAGATGATTGACGTGACTCCGGCAATCATCTAGAACAGACATGGAACACCGGCGATAAGGGGCGGGCAATGCTGACCAAAAAGCAGATACAACTGCTTGAGTTCATTCAACGGCGGATGGCGCGCGATGGCGTGCCGCCGTCCTTCGACGAGATGAAGGACGCGCTCGACCTGCGCTCCAAATCCGGCATCCACCGGCTGGTGACGGCGCTGGAGGAGCGGGGCTTCATCCGTCGTCTCCCCCACCGAGCCCGCGCGCTGGAGGTGCTGCGCCTGCCGGACGCCCTGGCCCACCTGACCGACCCGGTCGAGGCGGAGAGCCGTCCGACCGCAGCCTTCTCGCCGCGCGTCATCACCAATACGCGCCCGGCCCGTCCGCGCGGTGCGATGACGGTCGTCGACAGCCCGGCCGTCCAGCTTCCGCTGATGGGACGCATCGCCGCAGGCGTGCCGATCGAGGCCATTTCTGAGGTCGCGCATCACATTGCGGTTCCGGGAACCATGCTGGCGGGACGCGAGCACCACTATGCGCTGGAGGTGACCGGAGATTCGATGATCGAGGCCGGGATCAATGACGGCGACGTGGTCATCATCCGCGAACAGGACACGGCCGACACGGGCGACATCATCGTGGCGCTGGTCGACAATCAGGAGGCAACGCTGAAACGCTATCGCCGCAAGGGATCGATGATCGCGCTGGAGGCCGCGAACCCGGCCTATGAGACGCGGCTTCTACCTGAGGACCGTGTGCGCATCCAGGGTCGCCTGGTGGGTCTCATCCGCAGCTATTGACAGACTCGCGTGGGGTCAGGCCTGCAGAAAGCCCGGCCCCGCACGCTCCAGAAGCTCGCGCGCCAGATCGTCGCCCAAGGTTGCGGCATCGGCTGACATGCCCTCGCGGCGTGCCGACACGACTTCGGAGCCATCCGGGCGCAGGATCTCTCCGCGCAGCACCAACCGGTCGCCGTCCAGTTCGGCCAGACCCGCGATCGGCGTCTGGCACGATCCATCCAGCCGCTTCAGGAAGGCCCGTTCCGCCTCAACCCGAAGACCGGTCGGCCGGTGGTGGATGGCGGCCAGCAGGGCCGCGCAGTCGGCATCGTCGCGCCGCCGCTCCACGCCTATGGCGCCCTGCGCCACGGCGGGCAGCATCTCATCCGGCTCGATCGCGCTGGCCGCAACGTGGATCATGTCCAGCCGCGACAGGCCCGCCATGGCCAGGAACGTGGCGACGGCCACCCCGTCAGCCAGCTTCTGCAGCCGCGTCTGGACGTTGCCCCGGAACTCGACCAAGACCAGATCCGGGCGGCGATGGGCCAGCTGCGCCCGCCGCCGCAGGCTGGAGGAGCCCACCACCGCACCCTGGGGCAGATCGGCGATACGGGCCGCATGCGGGCTGACGAAGGCATCGCGCACATCCTCGCGCGGCAGCAGGCAGTCGATGACAAGCCCCTCGGGCTGGACTGTGGGCATGTCCTTCATGGAATGCACGGCGATGTCGATCGCGCCACCCGACAGCGCATCCTCGATCTCGCGGGTGAAGAGGCCCTTGCCGCCGATCTCCTTCAGCGGGCGGTCCACGATGCGGTCCCCGGTGGTCTTGATCGGCACGATCCGGAAGGCCTCGGCCGGCAGGCCATGCGCCGCCATCAGGCGGTCACGGGTCTCGTGGGCCTGCGCCAGAGCCAGCGCGGAGCCGCGGGTTCCGATGCGCAGCGGACGGGAGGGGGTGGGCATCTGTGTCATGGCGCCCGGCATAGCCGCCGGGGGCGCGCTTGACAACGCCTGACGCCTGACCTTCAAGGGGCGGCAGGAGGCCTCATGACCAAACTTCTGCTGCGCGCCCTTGCGGGCGAGACCCTGCCCACGCCGCCGATCTGGATGATGCGCCAGGCGGGCCGCTATCTGCCCGAGTACCGCGCGACGCGGGCGCAGGCGGGCGACTTCCTGTCCCTGTGCTACAACCCCGATCTGGCGGCCGAGGTCACCTTGCAGCCGATCCGCCGCTATGGGTTCGACGCGGCCATCCTGTTCGCGGACATCCTCCTGATCCCGCAGGCCCTTGGCGCCGATCTGTGGTTCGTGACCGGCGAGGGGCCGCGCCTGTCCACCATCACCTCGGCCGCCGATCTGGCGCGGCTGCGGCCTGCGGAGCAGATCGACGAGCGACTGGCGCCGGTCTATGAGACGCTGGCGATCCTGTCGCGCGAACTGCCGCGCGAGACGGCGCTGATCGGCTTTGCCGGTGCGCCCTGGACCGTCGCCACCTACATGGTCGCGGGTCGCGGCACGAGCGACCAGGGACCCGCGCACCGCCTGAAGGACGAGGATCGGGAGACGTTCTCGGCCCTGATCGCGCTCATCACCGAGGCCACGATCCATTATCTTTCGCGGCAGATCGTGGCCGGGGCCGAGGTCGTCAAGCTGTTCGACAGCTGGGCGGGCAGCCTCAAGGGCCGGGATTTCGACGACTTCGCGCTGGCACCCGCCCGCCGGATCATCGCCGCGCTGAAGGAGCGTCATCCGGACATCCCGGTTATCGCCTTTCCCCGCGAGGCGGGCGAGCGCTATGTCGGTTTCGCCAAGGCGACCGGCGCGGATTGCGTCGCGCTGGACAATTCGGTCGAGGCGGAATGGGCCGCCCGCGCCGTTCAGGTCGACGGCTGCGTGCAGGGCAACCTGGACCCGCGGCACATGGTCACGGGCGGGCCGGACCTGGTGCGCGAGGCGCAGCGGATCACCCGCGCGCTGCGGGGCGGGCCGCATGTCTTCAACCTTGGCCATGGCATCACACCGGATGCCGACCCGGACAACGTGGCGCGGATGATCGACGCGGTGCGCAGCGCCTGACCCCTCAGCGCGCGCGCGCCTTGGGATAGCCGTTGCGGCGCAGGTCGTTCAGAGCCGCGACCAGGGCCTGGCGGTCCGCGAAGGGACCCGCCATGATCAGCCGAAACGTGGCATCCCCTTCCCGCACGCGGGCCTGGCCGGTCGGATAGCCGCGTGCCGCCACCGCGCGCAGGACGATGCGGGCATTCTCGTCATCCGCGAAGCTGCCGACCTGCACATAGCGGGCGGATGCCGGGATCATCTCGGGGCCGGGGGTCGCGACGACCGGCGCGGGTCTGCGGCGATCCGCCTCGGGTTGCGCTTTCGGGACGTCTCGCCCCTGCGGCCGGGCCGCGGTGCGGGTCGGCGACGGGGCGGGTGCCGCGACCGGCTTGGGGACGGCGCCCCCCGGCCTGACCACGGCCGCCGCGGGATCGGACTGCATCCCGGGGCAGAGGCCCAGGGTCGAGCCCTGCGCCGCACCGTCCTGAACGCGATAGCCGAGACGGGCGCAAAGCTCGGGCGATCCCGAGAGGCCCAAGGCATGGCGCAGCGCCGGTGCCAGCACCAGCGCGTCGCGCAGCGCCGTCTGCATCGGGTCCGGCACGCGCGGGGTCTCCGCCTCGCGGCGATCCTCGGGCCGTGCCGGGTCGGCGGCCCATTCGCCCTGCCGCAGGTCGCGCGACAGCTGCTCCATCAGCATGGTCTCGACATCCGGGGCGGGTGGCGGGGTCAGGGGCAGGACGCGTTCGGTCAGCGCGTCGGTGCGGCGCGCTGCAAGGCTGGGCGGAAAGCCGCACAGCCCCTGCCCCGCCCCGTCCAGCCGCGGAGCCCAGCCCGCCCCGTCACGGGTGAAGACACAGCCCTGCCCGTCGATGTACTGCGTGCCGGCAAAGCCCTCCGGCGGGGGTGGAACGGGTGCGGCCCCCGCCGCCCCCGCCAGCATCACCAGAGCCAAGACCTGCACGCGCACGTTCATCTGCCATCCATCCGTTGTCCTGCGCCCACGCTAGCGCAGAACCCTGAAGGGGCAGTTAACGCGGGCCTATTTCGTGCCGAACATCCGGTCGCCCGCATCGCCGAGGCCCGGCACGATATAGCCGTGATCGTCCAACCGTTCGTCCAGCGCGGCGGTGAAGATCGGCACGTCCGGATGCGCCTCGCGCATGCGCGCGACACCTTCGGGGGCGGCCAGAAGGCACAGGAAGCGCATGTTGACCGCGCCGCGCTCCTTCAGCATGTCCAGCGCCGCGACCGAGGAATTGCCGGTGGCCAGCATCGGATCTACCACGATGGTCATGCGCGCATCCAGTTCGCGCGGCACCTTGCAGTAATATTCGACCGGCTTCAGCGTCTCGGGGTCGCGATAGAGGCCGACGAAGCCCACCCGCGCGCCTGGAATCAGCTCCAGGATGCCGTCCATCAGCCCGTTCCCCGCCCGCAGGATCGAGATCAGGGCCAGCTTCTTGCCCTCCAGCGTGGGGGCCTCCATCTCGCACATCGGCGTCTCGATGCGCATGGTGGTCAGCTCCAGCTCGCGCGTGACTTCATAGGCCAAGAGCAGGCTGATCTCGCGCAGCAGGCGCCGGAACCCGGCGGTCGAGACGTCCTTCTGGCGCAGGATCGACAGCTTGTGCTGGACCAGCGGGTGATCGACGACGGTCAGATGTTGCATCAGGCGAATTCCTTTTTCAGCCGCTCGCGGGTCGGCGCATCGCAGAAGGCCGCATCGGCGGCCCAGAGGTTGATCTGTCGGAACTCGGTATCGCCCCAGCCAAAGGTGGTGGCAAGCCGATCGTATTCGGCCCGCATCGTGGTGTGGAAGAAGGGCGGATCGTCGGTGGAGACCGTAACCCGCACCCCCGCATCGGCCAGCCGCGCGATGGGATGCGCGCCCCAGGACGGGTGCACCCCAAGCGCCACGTTCGACCCCGGGCAGACCTCCAGCGTGATGCCGCGCTCCATCAGGTCGCGGATCAGGCCCTGGTCCTCGACGGCGCGCACGCCATGGCCGATGCGCGTGCAGCCCAGGGCCAGCGCGTCGCGGATGCTGTCCGGGCCGCCCCATTCGCCGGCATGGCAGGTCAGGCCCAGCCCGGCCTCGGCCGCGCAGTCGAAGCTCCAGGCGTAATCGGTGGCGCGGCCCACCTGCTCGGCCCCGCCCATGCCGAAGCCGGTGATCCATCCGCCCGCGGTCTCGGCCGCGCAGATCGCGGTCCTGCGCGCACGGTCGGAGCCGAAATGGCGGATGGCGGTGACGATGCCGCGGCTGTCGATGCCCTGCGCGCGGGCGGCGTCCGCCACCTCGGTCATCGCCGCTAGATGGTCGCGCCAGGCGGACAGGTCCGCGCCGCCGCAGAACTCGGGCGAGACGAACAGCTCGGCATAGACCACGCCCTCCTCGGCGCAGCGTTGCAGCACCTCGACCAGCAGGCGGGCATAGTCGCGCGGGCCGGTGATGACGCTGGTCGCAGCTTCGTAGCAGCGCAGGAAGCCCTCGAACCCGTCATAGGCGTAATGGCCGCTCTCGTCGAAGACGCCGGATAGGTCGGCGCGTTTCTCCTGCGCCAAGGCGCGGATGAAGGCGGGCGGGGCGGCCCCTTCCAGATGCAGATGTAGTTCGATCTTCTTCATAGAAACGACGTCCCGTGGTCAGGGGCCGGCAGGCCCAGATGCGCCAGGATCGAGGCGCCGATATCGCTGAATCCCACCTGCCCCACGGCGCGCGGTCCCAGGCCCCAGCCCAGCACCGGCGCGCGTTCGCGGGTGTGGTCGGTACCGGTCCAGGACGGATCGTTGCCATGATCGGCGGTGAAGATCGCCAGATCGCCGGGCGACAGCTGCGCCAGGAACCGCCCCGCCACGCCGTCGAACCATTCCAGCTGGCTCGCATAGCCTGGAATGTCGCGTCGATGACCGAAATTCGTGTCGAATTCGACGAAATTCGCGAAGGTCAGGCTGCCCGGTTCGGCCTCTGCGCCAAGGCGGATCAGATGCTCGGCCAGGGCCGCGTCATCGGCGCCCTTGTGCAGATGGGTGATGCCGCGATGGCTGAAGATGTCGCCGATCTTGCCCACGCCATGGGTGACGCGCCCCGCCCCCTGCGCGATGTCCAGGATGGTGCGCCCCGGTGCCGCGATGGCAAAGTCGCGCCGGTATCCGGTGCGGCGGAAATCGCCGGGCTGGCCGACGAAAGGCCGCGCGATGACGCGCCCCACGCGCATGGCATGCAGCATCGGCGCCAGGTCGCGGCAGAGCGCGATCAGCCGGTCGCGGCCGAAGACCTGCTCATGCGCGGCGATCTGCAGGACGCTGTCGGCGGAGGTGTAGCAGATGGGCCAGCCGCTGCGCATGTGCTCGGGGCCGAAATCGTCGATGACCTGGGTGCCGGAGGCATGGGTGTTGGCCAGCGTGCCGTCGGTGCCCGCCAGGTCTCGGATGCGGGCCAGCACCTCGGGCGGCAGGGCCGGGTCGCTGTCGGGGAAATAAGTCCAGTCCCAGGGGACCGGCACGCAAGCGATCTCCCAATGCCCCGAGGGGGTGTCCTTGCCGCGCGACGTCTCGGTCGCGGCACCCCAGAGGCCTTGCGGCGTGGCGGTCAGCCCGCGCGGCTCGATCCCGGACGCCAGCCGCAGTGCCGCCCCCAGACCCAGCCCGTCCAGAACAGGCATGGACAGGGGCCGCGCGGCGTCGATATGGCCCACGGTGTTCGCGCCCGTATCGGGGCGGCCGTCGTTGAAGAAGGCGTGGGCATCGGGCGCGCCGCCGATGCCCACGCTGTCCATGACGATCAGGAAGGCGCGGCTCATGGCGCGATCCGGTCGCGGATCAGCGGGCCCGGCGCGCCGTCACCCAAGGCATAGGCGGCCTGCACCGCGGCCACGGCCACCTGCGCGGCGGTGTCGTCGGCGGCATGGACCATGGCCAGCGGCGCGCCCTCGCCCACCGCGTCGCCCAGCTTGGCCAGCCGGTCGAGGCCCACGCGCGGGTCGATCGCCTCGCCCGCGCGCACCCGCCCGCCGCCAAGCGCCAGCACCGCATGGCCAAGCGCGGTCACGTCGATGCGCCCCACCCGGCCTTCGGGCGCGGGCACGGGGACGACGACCGGGGCGGGGGCCAAATGCGCCTCGGGGCGCTCGATCAGGTCGCGCGGGCCGCTCTGGGCCGCGACCATGCGGCTGAAGATCTCGGCCGCGGCGCCGCTGTCCAGCGTGGCTTCCAGCCCCTCGGCCGGGCGTCCGGCCAGTGCCAGGCATTCGGCGGCCAGCGCCAGGGTCAGCTCGCGCAGCGCGCCGGGTTCGCCCCGCAGGCAGCGGATCGCCTCAAGCACCTCCAGCGCGTTGCCGGCGCTGCGGGCCAGAGGCTGGTCCATGTCGGTGATGAAGGCGGTGGTGCGGCAGCCCGCGCCATTCGCGGTCTCGACCAGGGCCTGGGCCAGGCGCTGCGCGCTGTCGGGCTTCTTCAGGATCGCGCCCGAGCCGGACTTCACGTCCAGCACCAGCGCGTCCAGCCCCGCCGCCAGCTTCTTCGACAGAATCGAGGCGGTGATCAGGTCGATCGATTCGACGGTCCCCGATTCGTCGCGGATCGCATAGAGTCTCCGGTCGGCAGGCGCCACGTCGCCCGTGGCCGACACGATCGCGCAGCCGACCTGGCGCACGATGCGGCGCAGATCCTCCTCCGCCTGGTCGCAGACGTAGCCGGGAATCGCCTCCAGCTTGTCCAGTGTGCCGCCGGTATGGCCCAGCCCCCGCCCCGAGATCATCGGCACGAAGCAGCCCCGCGCGGCCAGCAGCGGCGCCAGCACAAGCGACACCGTATCGCCGATGCCCCCGGTCGAATGCTTGTCCACCACCGGCCCCGGCAGGTCCCAGTGCAGCACATGGCCCGAATCGCGCATCGCGCGGGTCAGCGCGACGCGACCCGCCTGCCCGGTGCCCCGCGTCAGCACCGCCATGGCGAAGGCCCCCGCCTGCGCGTCGCTGACCGACCCGTCGGCCAGCCCCTGCGCGATCAGCGCGGCACCTGGCCCGTCCAGGCCGCGCCCGTCGCGGATCGCGGCGATCACCGGGCGCGGATCGGTCATCATGCGCGGCCCATATGGCCCGCGTCGAAGCGGCCGGGCAGCAGATCGCCGATGGTGGTGTGCATCTCCGACCCGTCGGTCGTGGCCAGCAGGACCGGCACGTCGCCCGCGCCGAACTCGGCCAGCTTCTGGCGGCAGCCGCCGCAGGGGGGGACGGGGGTCGGGCTGTCGGCGATGACGGCGACCTCGATCAGCTGCGTCTCTCCGGCGGCGACCATGGCGGCGATGGCTCCGGCCTCGGCGCAGGTGCCCTCGGGATAGGCCACGTTCTCGACGTTGCAGCCGCGATAGATCGTGCCCGAGGCCCCGCGGATGGCCGCGCCGACCTTGAACTTCGAATAGGGCACATAGGCCCGCTCGCGCACGTCGCGCGCCGCATCCAGCAGAGACATGATCCAGGTCTTTCCTTCGTGATCGTTGCCCGCAATCTGCGCCCGCAGGCGGTCTTGTGCAAGTCACGCCGCCGCGCGCAGAAGCCCGCTGTTCCCCGGCGCGGGAATGGTTTAACGGTAAACCAATTCCGAAACTTGAGGGGCGAGAGATGGAAGACCGCAGGCAGGACAGCGCCAGACAGGCCGCACTGGATTATCACGAATTCCCGCGTCCGGGTAAGCTGGAGATCCGCGCGACCAAGCCCATGGCCAATGGCCGCGACCTTGCCCGCGCCTATTCCCCCGGCGTGGCCGAGGCCTGCCTGGAGATCAAGGCCGATCCCTCGACCGCCGCGCGCTATACCACCAAGGGCAACCTGGTGGCCGTCATCTCGAACGGCACGGCCGTCCTGGGCCTGGGCAATATCGGCGCGCTGGCCTCCAAGCCGGTGATGGAGGGCAAGGCGGTCCTGTTCAAGAAATTCGCCAATATCGACTGCTTCGACATCGAGGTGAACGAACCCGACCCGGTCAAGCTGGCCGAGATCGTCTGCGCGCTGGAGCCGACCTTCGGCGCGGTGAACCTGGAGGACATCAAGGCCCCCGACTGCTTCATCGTCGAGGAGATCTGCCGCGAGCGGATGAACATCCCGGTCTTTCACGACGACCAGCACGGCACCGCCATCGTGGTGGGCGCGGCCGCGACCAACGCGCTGCGCATCGCGGGCAAGCGGTTCGAGGACATCAAGATCGTCTCGACCGGCGGCGGGGCGGCGGGCATCGCCTGCCTGAACATGCTGCTGAAGCTGGGCGTCAAGCGTGAGAATGTCTGGCTCTGCGACATCCACGGCCTGGTCCATGAGGGCCGCGAACTGGACATGAATCCGCAGAAGGCCGCCTATGCCCAGGCCAGCGACAAGCGGACCCTGGCCGAGGTCATCGACGGCGCCGACCTGTTCCTGGGCCTGTCCGGTCCGGGCGTCCTGACGCCCGAGATGGTCGGCCGCATGGCCCCGCGCCCGATCATCTTCGCGCTGGCGAACCCCAACCCCGAGATCGACCCGGACGCCGCCCGCGCCGTGGCCCCCGACGCGATCATCGCCACCGGACGCAGCGATTTTCCGAACCAGGTCAACAACGTCCTGTGCTTTCCCTTCATCTTCCGCGGCGCGCTGGACGTGGGCGCGACCACCATCAACGACGAGATGAAGATCGCCTGCATCGAGGGCATCGCCGCCCTGGCGCGCGCCACCACCGCCGCCGAGGCGGCCGCCGCCTATCGCGGCGAGACGCTGACCTTCGGCCCGGACTACCTGATCCCCAAGCCCTTCGATCCGCGCCTGATGGGCGTCGTTTCCAGCGCGGTCGCCCGCGCCGCGATGGAGACCGGCGTGGCCACCCGCCCGCTGGAGGACATCGCGGCCTACAAGCAGAAGCTGGACGGCTCGGTCTTCCGCTCGGCGCTGATCATGCGCCCGGTCTTCGAGGCCGCGGCCACCGTCACCCGCCGCATCGTCTTCGCCGAGGGCGAGGATGAGCGCGTGCTGCGCGCCGCCAACGCCATGCTGGAGGAGACGACCGACGTCCCGATCCTGATCGGCCGCCCGGACGTCATCGCCATGCGCGCCGAACGCGCGGGCCTGCCCATCCGCCCCGAGCGCGACTTCGAGATCGTGAACCCCGAGAACGACCCGCGCTATCGCGACTATTGGGAGACCTATCACGGGCTGATGGCCCGACGTGGGGTCAGCCCCGACATCGCCCGCGCGATCATGCGCACCAACACCACCGCCATCGGCGCGGTCATGGTCCATCGCAACGAGGCCGACAGCCTGATCTGCGGCACCTTTGGGCAGTACAGCTGGCACCTGCAATATGTCCGCCAGATCCTGGCCCAGGGCGGGCTGCACCCGGTCGGCGCGCTGTCCATGATCATCCTGGAGGACGGGCCGCTGTTCATCGCGGACACGCAGTGCCACAATGACCCCACGCCGCAACAGGTGATGGAGACGGTGATGGGCGCCGCGCGCCATGTCCGCCGCTTCGGCCTGACGCCCAAGATCGCGCTGTGCAGCCATTCGCAGTTCGGCAACACCGACAGCCCCTCGGGGCGCAAGATGCGCGAGGCCCTGGCCCTGCTGGACGCGCGCGAGCCGGACTTCATGTATGACGGAGAGATGCATGTGGACGCGGCCCTGGACCCCGACCTGCGCGAGCGGATCTTCCCCGGATCGCGGCTGCAGGGCGTGGCCAACGTGCTGATCTTTGCGGGCACCGACGCGGCATCGGGCGTCAGGAACGCGCTGAAGATGCGCGCCCAGGGCCTGGAGGTCGGGCCGATCCTGATGGGCATGGGCAACCGCGCGCATATCGTGACGCCCTCGATCACCACGCGGGGGCTGTTGAACATGTCGGTCCTAGCCGGGACGCCGGTCACGCATTACGGCTGATTCGCCCATCGCTTTGCAAATGCTGCGGCGCCGCAAACCCCGTGTTTGCGGCGCCGTCCGTTTTGCAAACGACGGGCGGGGATTATTGCTAATCCGGCCCCGCATCGGACGCTAACACTGTTGCGCGAAGCCCCCGGCCCTGCGTAACAATCCCTCATCTTCTGGGAGGGAGGGGCCATGTCCTATCATCAGCTTTACGCCCGCTGGCGCGACGACCCCGAGGCGTTCTGGGCCGAGGCCGCCACGGCGATCGACTGGGACCGCCCGGCCAGCCGCGCCTTCTTCGATCAGGGACCGGCGGGCGAGTGGTTCGCGGACGGCATGGTCAATGCCTGCTGGAACGCCATCGACCGCCATGTCGCGGCGGGTCACGGCGACCGGATCGCGGTCATCCATGACAGCCCGATGACCGGCAGCACCAGCCGCTTGACCTATGCCGAGCTGCAGGACCGGGTGGCGCGCCTGGCGGGCGTGCTCGTCGCGCGCGGCATCGGCAAGGGCGACCGGGTCATCATCTACATGCCGATGATCCCCGAGGCGCTGCAGGCGATGCTGGCCTGCGCGCGGATCGGCGCGATCCATTCGGTGGTCTTTGGCGGCTTCGCCGCCCATGAGCTGGCGGTGCGCATCGACGACGCGCAGCCCCGCGCGATCATCGCCGCCAGCTGCGGGCTGGAGCCGGGGCGCGTCGTTCCCTACAAGCCGCTGATGGACCGTGCCATCGACGAGGCCGCCCACAAGCCCGACCTGACCATCGTGTTCCAGCGCCCCGAATGCACGGCCGAGATGGTCGCGGGGCGCGATCTGGACTGGCAGGAGGCCGTGGATGCCGCCGCGCCCGCCGACTGCGTGCCGGTCGAGGGGAACCATCCGGCCTACATCCTCTACACCTCCGGCACCACGGGGCAGCCCAAGGGCGTGGTCCGCCACACCGCCGGGCATCTGGTGGCCCTGGCCTGGAGCGTGCCGAACATCTTCGGCATCGGGGCGGGCGACGTGTTCTGGGTCGCCTCCGACGTGGGCTGGGTCGTGGGCCACAGCTACATCGTCTATGGGCCGCTGATCGCGGGGGCGACCACGGTGATCTTCGAGGGCAAGCCCGTCGGGACCCCCGATGCGGGCACCTTCTGGCGGGTGATCGCGGATCACAAGGTCAAGTCCTTCTTCACCGCGCCCACTGCCATCCGCGCCGTCAAGCGCGAGGACCCCGAGGGCGCGCTGGTCGCCCGCCACGACCTGTCCTCGCTCAAGGCGCTGTTCCTGGCCGGAGAGCGCGCCGACCCTGACACCGTCACCTGGGCCGAGGATCGCCTGAAGGTTCCGGTGATCGACCACTGGTGGCAGACCGAGAGCGGCTGGCCCATCGCCGCGAACCCCCTGGGCGTCGGGCTGCTGCCGGTGCGCAAGGGCAGCCCCACCGTGCCGATGCCGGGCTATGACGTGCAGGTCCTGGACGAGGCCGGCCACCCGGTCGCGCCCGGCACGCTTGGTGCCATCGCGATCCGCCTGCCCCTGCCGCCCGGCACGCTGCCCACGCTGTGGAATGCCGAGGACCGGTTCCGCCGCGCCTATCTGGAGCATTTCCCTGGCTATTACGAGACGGGCGACGCGGGCTATGTGGACGAGGACGGCTATGTCTGGATCATGGCGCGCACCGACGACGTGATCAACGTGGCGGGCCACCGCCTGTCCACCGGCGCGATGGAGGAGGTCCTGGCCAGCCATCCGGCGGTCGCCGAATGCGCCGTGATCGGGGTGGCTGACGCGCTGAAGGGACAGGCGCCCCTGGGCCTTCTGTGCCTGAAGAAGGGCGTGACGGCCGAGCCTGCGGAGATCACGGCCGAGGTGGTGCGCATGGTCCGCGACCGCATTGGGCCCGTCGCGGCCTTCAAGACCGCCTGCGTGGTCGATCGGCTGCCCAAGACGCGGTCGGGCAAGATCCTGCGGGCGACCATGGCCAAGATCGCGGATGGCGAGGCGGTCAAGGCCCCCGCCACCATCGACGACCCGGCGATCCTAGACGAGATCCGGGGCGCGCTGGCCGGGGTCGGCTATCCCGTCGGGGCGGCGTAGGGGGGCGCTGCCCCCCATCCCGTTCCGGGATTCCCCCCGGGATATTTTTCTGAAGAAGAAGGGCTCAGTCGAGGCTGGCCCCGAGGCGCGTCATCAGCGGCACGAAATCCGGGAAGGAGGTCGTGATCGGTCCGGCATCGTCGATCTGCACCGGGCTTTCGGTTGCGAGGCCCAGGACCAGGAAGCTCATGGCGATGCGGTGGTCCAGATGGGTGACGGCCCGTCCGCCGCCGGGCACGCGGGTCATGCCGTGGACGGTCATGCTGTCGGTCGTGTCCTCGACCTCGACCCCATTGGCGCGCAGGCCGACCGCCATCGCGTCGATGCGGTCGCTTTCCTTCACGCGCAGCTCGGCCACGCCGTTCATCACCGTCGGCCCTTCGGCAAAGCTGGCCACGACCGACAGGATCGGGAATTCGTCGATCATGCTGGCCGCGCGGTCGGCAGGCACCGTCACGCCCTTTAGCGCGCTGTGGCGGACCAGCAGGTCCGCGACCGGCTCTCCGCCCTCCTCGCGCGGGTTCTCGAAGGTGATGTCGGCGCCCATCTCCAGCAGCGTGACATAGAGCCCGTCGCGCGTCGGGTTGCGGCTGACGCCGGGCACGCGAATCTCCGAGCCGGGCACGATCAGCGCGGCCGCGACCGGGAAGGCGGCGCTGGAGGGGTCGCGCGGCACGGCCACGGGCTGGGGGCGCAGCTCGGGGCGGCCGGTCAGGGTGATGCGATGGCCTTCGGGCGTGGTCTCGCTCCGGATCTGCGCGCCGAAGCCCGCCAGCATGCGTTCGGAATGGTCGCGCGTGGGTTCGGCCTCGATCACCACCGTCTCGCCCGGCGCGTTCAGCCCGGCCAGCAGGATCGCCGACTTGATCTGCGCGCTGGCGACCGGCGTGCGGTAGGTGACCGGCACCGGATCGGTCGAGCCTTCGACCGTGATCGGGAGCCGCCCGCCCTCGCGCGCCGTGATCTGGGCGCCGAACAGCGACAGCGGGTCGGTGACGCGCGCCATCGGGCGGCGCGACAGGCTGGCATCGCCCGTGAAGGTGACCGCGATCGGCGTGGTCGCGACCGCGCCCATGATCAGCCGCACCCCTGTGCCGGAATTGCCGCAATCGATCACCTCGGCCGGCGCCGAGAAGCCGCCCACGCCCACCCCGTGCACCGACCAGTCGCCCGGCCCGTGCTGGATCACCGTGGCGCCGAGCGCCCGCATCGCGCGGCCCGTGTCCAGCACGTCCTGACCCTCCAGAAGGCCGGTGATGCGCGTCTCGCCCACCGCCATCGCGCCCAGGATCAGGGCGCGGTGGCTGATCGACTTGTCGCCCGGCACGCGCGCCTCGCCCCGCAGGGGGCCGCCGCGGCGGGAGGTCATGGGACGGGGTTCGGCGGAGTGCGACATGGGCGTGACCTTTTGCTTTTGCGGGGTCTTTTAGCCCGCGCGGGCGGGCGCTTCCACCACGATCTTGGTTTGCGGTTCGTCTTGAGGCAGGACGGCCGCCGCCCTAGAAGGGGGCCTGCATCACAGGAGATCCCCATGCAGGAGCTGGACCGGCTGCGCGCCCTGGCCGACCCCGACCGCGCGGCCCGCGCCGCCGCCCGCCACAAGACCGGGCGCGAGACGCTTGGCCTGACCCCCGCCGCCATCGACGAGATCGCGGCCGAATGGCGCGCGGCGCATGAGCCCGAGGCCCGCACCGCCTTGGCCCGCGCCCTCTGGGACAGCAATGTCCACGATGCGCGTCTGATCGCGGCGCGGCTTCTGGTGCAGGCGCGGATGCAGCCCGACGACGCAGCCTGGGATGCGATCCTGGACTGGGCCGATGAGATCGACGGGGCCGAGATCGGCGATGCGGTCATGTCCGCGGCCGGCCGCCGCCTGATGGCCGATCCCGCGCGGCTGGACCGGATCACGCCCTGGGCCGCGTCGCGCAACCCGTGGCTGCGCCGGGGTCTGCTGACCGCGACCCTGCCCTGGGCCAAGATGAACAACCCCAAGCCCGACGATCTGGCCATCCGCGAGCGGGTGCTGGACCTGGCGCTGCGGCTGGCGGCGGACCGCAACGGCGCGGTGCGCCAGGCCGCGCAGACCTGGGCGCGCGATCTGGCCAAGCGGGACCCCGACCGGGTCGCCGCCTGGCACGCGGCCGTGGCCGAGGCCGCGCGCATCGCGGAGCCGGACCCGGAGGCCGACCCCGCGCCCGACGATCAGGAGCGGTAGACCTCCAGCGTCGGCAGCGCCGTCAGCGGCACGCCCAGGAGTTGCAGCGCAGGCAGCGAGACCTGGCTGCCGGTGCCGCCACCGGTCAGGGGGCGCAGCTCGACCTTGGCCGACTTGCCCGTGGCCGGGTTGACGATGCGCCCCTGGGCCGGCGCGTCGACCAGCGGCGTCTTGACCCAGAACCCGCCCTCGGCCGGGTTGCCCAGAGAGGCCACGGTGGTGCCGAGGCGCTCCTCGGCCGCCGCGGGCGCCTGTGCCGCGGCGGCGCGCTGTTCGGGCGTCGTGGTGTTCAACTGCGCGGGTGTGGCGCGGGCCGCGGGGCGTGGCGCGGGCGCGCGCGTCACCGCCGTCGCGGCCGAGGTCTGCGCGGCCGTGGCGGCCGGCCGCTCGGTCCGGGTGGTGGTGCCGGCCATCTGGCTGCATCCCGCAAGGGCCAGTCCAACTCCCAGGATGGCGAATGGTGTCAGGCGCATCGACGTCTCCTTCGAAAGGCTTTTGCACAGGATTGGCACGCCCCGCGCGCGCCGTCCACCGCCGCGCGCCGACATGTCCGGCTTGTGAGCGGGGATCGCCGCGCCTAGATAGGGGGAATGACCCAGCACGCCCCGCTTATCGACCCCTTCGCCCGGCCCATCACCTATCTGCGGGTGTCGGTCACGGACCGCTGCGACTTTCGCTGCGTCTACTGCATGGCCGAGCACATGCAGTTCCTGCCCAAGGCCGACCTGCTGACGCTGGAGGAGCTGGACCGGCTCTGCACCGCCTTCGTGGGTCTGGGCGTGCGCAAGCTGCGCATCACCGGCGGAGAGCCGCTGGTCCGGCGCGGGATCATGGGCTTCATGCGCAATGTCGCGCGCCATCTGGGCGACGGCTTGGACGAGCTGACGCTGACCACCAACGGCAGCCAGCTGGCCCGTCATGCCGCCGAGCTGGCCGAGATCGGCGTGCGCCGCGTGAACGTGTCGCTGGACACGCTGGACGCCGACCGCTTCGCCGCGATCACCCGGTGGGGGCGTCTGCCGCAGGTGCTGGAGGGCATCCGCGCCGCCACAGCCGCGGGCCTCAGGGTCAAGATCAACGCCGTGGCGCTCAAGGGCGTGAACGACACCGAACTGTTCGACATGGTCCGATGGTGCGGAGACGAGGGCCATGACCTGACCTTCATCGAGGTCATGCCGATGGGCGATTTGGGCGAGGAGGACCGGCTGGACCAGTATTGGCCGCTCTCGGACCTGCGCGCGCGCCTGGCGGAACGCTTCACCTTGATCGAATTGGCTGAACGCAGCGGCGGCCCCGCCCGCTATGTCCGCCTGGCCCAGACCGGGCAGAAGATCGGCTTCATCACGCCGCTCACCCACAATTTCTGCGAAAGCTGCAACCGCGTCCGCGTCACCTGCACCGGCGAGCTGTTCATGTGCCTGGGCCAGGAGGACAATGCCGACCTGCGCGCGCCGCTGCGCGCAAGTCCCGATGACGCCGCCCTGCGCGAGACGATCCGCGCCGCCATCGCGCGCAAGCCCAAGGGCCACGACTTCGACTATTCCCGTCAGGCCGTCGCAGGCCAGATGACCCGCCACATGAGCCATACGGGCGGCTGACGACGAGGCGCCGGGCGGGGGGTCCGGGGGGCGCGAGCGCCCCCGGCCACCGCGGGACGCAGGATCACTCCGCCGCCGCGCGGGCCAGCGTCTCGGCACGCTCCTCAACCAGCTGCACGATATGGTCGATCATCTGGTCGTTCGACATCTTGTGGCTCTGCTTGCCGGCCATGTAGACCATGCCCGACCCCGCCCCGCCGCCGGTGAAGCCCAGATCGGTCATCAGCGCCTCGCCCGGCCCGTTCACCACGCAGCCGATGATCGACAGCGACATCGGCGTCTTGATGTGTTCCAGCCGCTGCTCCAGCGCTTCGACGGTGCGGATCACGTCGAACCCCTGCCGCGCGCAGCTGGGGCAGCTGATGATCTGCACGCCCCGCGTCCGCAGGCCAAGCGATTTCAGAATCTCGAAGCCGACCTTGACCTCCTGCACCGGATCGGCCGACAGGCTGACGCGGATCGTGTCGCCGATGCCCATCCACAGCAGGTTGCCCAGCCCGATCGCGGATTTCACCGTGCCGCCGACAAAGCCGCCCGCCTCGGTGATGCCCAGATGGATCGGCGCGTCCGTGGCCTCCGACAGCTGCTGATAGGCAGCCGCCGACAGGAACACGTCGCTGGCCTTCACGCTGATCTTGAACTCGTGGAAGTCGTTGTCCTGCAGGATCTTGATGTGATCCAGCCCCGATTCGACCATCGCGTCCGGGCAGGGCTCGCCATATTTTTCCAGCAGGTGCTTCTCCAGCGACCCCGCATTCACCCCGATGCGGATCGAGCAGCCGTGATCCTTCGCGGCCTTGATGACCTCGCGCACACGGCTCTCGTCGCCGATATTGCCGGGGTTGATGCGCAGGCAGGCCGCGCCCGCCTCGGCCGCCTCGATGGCGCGCTTGTAGTGGAAATGGATGTCGGCCACGATCGGCACCGGGCTCTCGCGACAGATCTCGCGCAGCGCGCGGGTCGTCTCCTGGTCCGGGGCGCTGATGCGGACGATGTCGGCGCCGGCCTCGGCGCAGGCGATCACCTGCGCCAGCGTCGCCTTGACGTCATGGCCGTTGGTGTTGGTCATCGTCTGCACGCTGATCGGAGCGTCGCCGCCCACGGGGACGTTGCCCACCATGATCTGGCGCGACTTGCGGCGCTCGATGTTGCGCCAGGGACGGATCGGGTTCAGCGACATGGGAAGCCTCCGGGGGTTCGCCCCCTCAGATAAGCCATAGGGCCCGGCGCGACAACCGCCCCCGCGCCGCAGCCCGTCCCTCAGGCGCCGCGCAATGCCGTGATCGCGGTGCCCAGGCAGTCGCGCGGCAGCATGAGCAGCATCGGCCCCTCCATCCGCAGCGTCACCAGCCCCCCGGCCCGGTTCGAGGTCCCGATCCGCCCGCCGGGGGCGAAATCGATCCCGTCGATGGGCCAGTCCAGCCCCTGGCTCGTGCCCCGCGCCGGCCCCATGGGAAACAGCGACACGCGCGTGCCGGGCATCAGGGGCAGGGTCAGGCGCGGCGGACAGGCCAGGATCACGTCCTCGGCCGCGATCATCATCACGCGCGGCGCGCCGGGCCGCACCAGCAGGCTCAGCGCCGCCAGCGTATGGTCCAGCCGCAGCCCGGCAAAGCCCACGGCCAGGACCAGCGGCGCCTCGATCCGCTCCAGGCACTTGCCGAAATCGGTGCTGTCCTGCTCGGCGACGCCGATGACCCGCTCGCGCGGGATCAGCCGCCGCGCGCGGTCCGAGATGCTGTCCAGATCGCCGATCACCCAATCGGGTGGCTGCCCCAGCTCCAGCGCGCGATCCGCCCCCCCGTCCGCCGCGACCAGAACCGGCGCGATGGCCAGCGCCGCCTCCAGATCCGCAGCCGCGACCTCGCCCCCGCCGATGACGGTGACGCCGCGCGCGTCGCGGACCGGCCGGCCGCTCACCCCTTGCCCACGCCCCGGAAGACGCGCTTGAAGGGCAGCGCCCAGAGGACGCCCAGCACGACATAGATCACCAGCTCGATCCAGACCGGCTGGCGGCCATAGGTCGCATCCAGCCAGTTCACGATCGTCACCGCCGCCACGACGTAGAGCGGCATCCCGACCACCAGGATCAGGATCGATAGACGCTTGCGGGTCTTCAGTTCCATGCGGTCACGGCCTTTCCAGGGCGGGGCGCGCGAAGGCCCCAGGGGGTGCGGGGGACAGGATGTCCCCCGCGCCGTCGCGGGACGCCATCAGTCGGCGAAGGGGTCGGTCACCAGGATCGTGTCGTCGCGTTCCGGGCTGGTCGACAGCATCGCGACGGGGCACTGGATCAGCTCCTCGACGCGGCGCACATACTTGATGGCCGCGGCGGGCAGCTCGGCCCAGCTGCGGGCGCCGGCGGTCGACTCCTGCCAGCCCTCCATCTCCTCATAGATCGGCGTGACCTTGGCCTGCAGCGCCGCCGCGGTCGGCAGGTAATCGTAGCGAACCCCGTCGATCTCGTATCCCACGCAGATCTTCAGCGTGTCGAACCCGTCCAGCACGTCCAGCTTGGTCAGGGCGATGCCATTCACGCCGCTGATCGCGCAGGTCTGGCGCACCAGGACCGCGTCGAACCAGCCGCAGCGGCGCTTGCGGCCCGTGACGGTGCCGAATTCATGACCCCGCTCGCCCAAGCGCTGGCCATCGGCATCCTCCAGCTCGGTCGGGAACGGGCCTTCGCCCACGCGGGTCGTATAGGCCTTGACGATGCCCAGCACGAAACCGATCGCCCCCGGCCCCATGCCCGTGCCGCTGGCCGCCGCCCCCGAGGTCGTGGTGGACGAGGTCACATAGGGATAGGTGCCGAAGTCGATGTCCAGAAGCGAGCCCTGCGCGCCCTCGAACAGGATGCGCTTTCCGGCCTTGCGGGCATCGGCCATGATCTTCCAGACGGGCTGGGCGAAGGGCAGCAGCTTGGGCGCCACCTCCATCAGCCTGGCCTTCAGCTCGGCGCGGTCGATGGGCGTGGCGCCCAGACCCGCGCGCAGCGCGTCGTGATGGGCCAGCAGGCGGTCCAGACGCGCGTCCAGCGTCTCCTCGTCGGCTAGGTCGGCCACGCGGATCGTGCGGCGACCGACCTTGTCTTCATAGGCCGGGCCGATGCCGCGGCCGGTCGTGCCGATCTTGGCCTTGCCCGCGGCCTCCTCGCGCAGCTTGTCCAGGTCCTGGTGCAGCGGCAGGATCAGCGGCGTGTTCTCGGCGATCATCAGGTTCTCGGTCGAGATGGCGACGCCCTGCCCCGCCAGCTTGTCGATCTCGGAGAACAGCGCCCAGGGGTCCAGCACCACGCCGTTGCCGATCACGGCCAGCTTGTTCTCGCGCACGATGCCCGAGGGCAGCAACGACAGCTTGAAGACCTTGTCGCCGATGACCAGCGTGTGGCCGGCATTGTGACCGCCCTGGAAGCGCGCGATGACATCGGCGCGTTCCGAGAGCCAGTCGACGATCTTGCCCTTGCCCTCGTCGCCCCACTGGGCTCCGACAACCACAACATTGGCCATGAGCGATCCTTTTCGTTGTCCGATGTTCTTTTCGCCCCGGCATTAACGCATCGGGCGCGGCGGGGAAAGCCGCTTTGTCCTGGCCTTGCCGGGGCGGTGGCCGGGGGCGCTTCGCCCCGTCGCCGGCCGGTCCTCGGACCGGTGGCGCACCGGCCGGCAACCCCCCAGAGGATATTTAGAGTGAAGAAGAAGACTAAGAGAAAAGCCCTGTCACCAGTGCGGCGGGCGCTGGTCGGCCAGGGCGACGCTGCCGGGGGCGTCGGCCTGGCGTTCGGCCTCGGCCAGGGTCAGGCGTTCGACGCGGGCGGTCAGGCGGGACAGGTCGCGGTCCTGGCGGGCGATGACCTCGGACAGGTCCTCGCTCAGGCGGGTCAGATGGGCCACCGTCTCCTCCAGCGCGCGCAGGCGGTTTTCCTGATCCTTGTCCATGTCGTCACCTTCCGTTACAGCGGCGCCTGAATATGGGCCCGAAAAGGCGATCGATACCATGGCAAAAGACAAGAAGCAGCCCCGCCCCAAGGCCGAGACGCCCAAGGGGTTCCGCGATTACTTCGGCGCCGACGTGACCGAGCGTCGCGACATGCTGGACCGCATCGCCGCCATCTATCATCGCCACGGCTTCGACCCGCTGGAGACCAGCGCCGTCGAGACCGTCGAGGCCCTGGGCAAGTTCCTGCCCGATGTGGACCGCCCCAATGCCGGCGTCTTCGCCTGGCAGGAGGAGGCCGTTCCCGGCGGCGGCACAGCGGGCGACTGGCTGGCCCTGCGCTATGACCTGACCGCGCCCCTGGCCCGCGTCGCGGCGCAGTATCGCAACGATCTGCCCAGCCCCTATCGCCGCTATGCGATGGGGCCGGTCTGGCGCAACGAGAAGCCTGGCCCGGGGCGGTTCCGGCAGTTCTATCAATGCGATGCGGATACGGTCGGGTCGGCCTCGGTCGCGGCGGATACCGAGATCTGCGGCATGCTGGCCGATGCGCTGGAGGCAGTGGGCATCGCACGCGGCGACTATCTGGTGCGGATCAACAACCGCAAGGTCCTGAACGGCGTGCTGGAGAATGTACTGGTCGATTTCGACACATTGAACGCTGCACCGAGCACTATGATTGGAGCGATTAAGCAAGGCTTGGAGGTTAGCAATCAGCGCATGGCGGCAGATCTTTCCGATGCAGTTCTGCGCACCATCGACAAGTTCGACAAGGTCGGCCGCGAGGGCGTGCTGGCCCTGCTGACCACGGGCCGCCTGGACGAGAGCGGCGCGCGCATCGACGGCGTGGGGCTCTCCGAGGCACAGGCAGCGCCGGTGCTGGCATTCCTGGAGGCCAAGGGCGCGGACAATGCCGCGACGTTGGACAACCTGTCGGCGGCCGTCGGCGGATCGGCCATCGGGGCCGAGGGCGTGGACGAGCTGCGCCAGATCGCGGCGATGCTGGCCGCGATGGGCGTGGCCGAGGACCGCGCGGTCATCGACCCCTCGATCGTGCGGGGCCTGGGCTATTACACCGGCCCGGTCTTCGAGGCCGAGCTGACCTTCGAGATCCTGGACGAGAAGGGCCGCAGGCGGCAGTTCGGATCGGTCGCGGGCGGCGGGCGCTATGACGGGCTGGTCGAGCGGTTCACCGGCCAGAAGGTCCCCGCGACGGGCGTCAGCATCGGCGTGGACCGCCTGCTGGCCGCCTTGCGTGCCAAGGGCCTGGCCGGGGCCGACACCGCGGGGCCGGTCGTCGTGACCGTCATGGATCGCGACCGGATGGCCGACTATCAGGCCATGGCCGCCGATCTGCGCGCCGCGGGCATCCGGGCCGAGGTCTATCTGGGCAATCCGAAGAACTTCGGCAACCAGCTGAAATATGCCGACAAGCGCGGCGCGCCGGTGGCGATCATCCAGGGCGCGGACGAGGCGGCGCGCGGCGTCGTGCAGGTCAAGGACCTCATCCTGGGCGCGAAGATCTCGGCCGAAGCCTCTGTCGAGGAATGGAAATCCCAGCCCGCCCAGACCGAGGTCGCGGTCGCAGACCTGGTTGCCGAAGTGCGGCGCATCCTGTCATGATCCCCAAGCAGGCCAAACAGGCGGTGGGCCAGCGCCTGCTGTCGCGGTTCCGCGATGCGGGCGCCGAGGAGATCGCGCCGGACCTGCTGCTGCCCGCGGGCGACCTTCTGGACCTTTACGGCGAGGACATCCGCGCGCGCGCCTATGTCACCCAGGACCCGATCCGGGGCGAGATGATGCTGCGTCCCGACTTCACCGTCCCGGTGGTGCAGGCGCATATGTCGGGCGGGGCCGAGCCCGCCCGCTACTGCTATCTGGGCGAGGTCTTCCGCAAGCAGGACATGGGCGACACCCATCCCGCCAATCCGCGCGACACCGAATATCTGCAATGCGGGTTCGAGCTGTTCACCCGCGACCCGGATGCCGATGTCGAGGTCTTTGCCCTGTTCCACGACGCGCTGGCGCCCCACGCGCTGCGCGCCGAGACGGGCGACATGGGCCTGCTTCTGGACGCGGTGCGCGGCCTGCCGCTGCCGCCCGCGCGGGCCGAGGCGCTGATGCACCACATCTGGCGTCCGGGGCGCTTTGCCCGTCTGCTGGACCGCTTCTCCCGCCCCACCCTGGCCCGCAGCCCGGTGCCGACGGACGCGCCTTGGGCGGGCCTGCGCCACGAGGCCGAGATGGTGCGCCGCATCGCCCGGCTGAACGCGGATGCCGCCGTGGCGCCCCTGCCCCCGGTCTGGTCCGAACGGCTGGACCGTCTGTTCGCCCTGCGCGCCCCGGTCCCCGAGGCCCTGCCCGCGCTGCAGGCGCTGGCCCGCGACATGCCCGCCATCGTGCCCGCGGTGACGCGCATCGCGGCGCGAATGGACGCGATCGCCCGGCGCGGCATCGACCTGGGCCATGTGACCTTCGACGCCAGCCATGGGCGCACGACGCTGGAATATTACGACGGCTTCACCTTCAGCTTCCTGGCCGAGGGTGCGGGGCGTGCGGGCTGGCCGCCGGTCGCCTCGGGCGGGCGCTATGACGCGCTGACGCGGGTCCTGGGACGCGGGCGCGAGATCCCGGCCGTGGGCGGGATCATCCGTCCGGGCCTGGTGGCCGAACTGGAGGCGCAAGCATGATCCGGCTTGGGGTGCCGTCCAAGGGGCGGTTGATGGAGCAGACCTTCGACTGGTTCGCGGACCGGGGCGTGCGCCTGTCGCGCGCAGGCTCGGACCGCGAATATGCGGGCCGGGTCGAGGGGGTCGAGGGCGTGTCGCTGGTGCTGCTCTCGGCCGGAGAGATTCCGCGCGAACTGGCCGCGGGCCGGATCGAGCTGGGCGTGACCGGCACCGATCTGGTGCGCGAGAAGCTGGCCGGATGGCGCGACCTGGTGACCGAGGTCGCGCCGATGGGCTTCGGCCATGCCGACCTGATCCTGGCCGTTCCCGCCTGCTGGCAGGATTGCCGCGATCTGGACGACCTGGCCGCCATCGCCCGCGACTTCCGCGCCGAACACGGCTTCCGGCTGCGCATCGCCACCAAATATCATCGCCTGGTCCGGGCCTGGCTGGCCGCCCATGAGGTCGCCGACTATCAGCTGGTCGACAGCCAGGGCGCGACCGAGGGCACGGTCGCCAACCAGACCGCCGAGGCCATCGCCGACATCACCTCCTCGGGCGAGACGCTGCGCGCCAACAACCTGCGCATCCTGGACGAGGAGCCGATCCTGCGCTCTCAGGCGACGCTGTTCGCGGCGCGCGCCGCGATGGGTCCGCAGACGACGGCCCTGCTGGACCGCCTGATCCCCGCCTAGGGCAGCAGCACCGCGACCGAGATCGCGGCGATCAGCAGGCCCGCGCCCAGCTGCAGGCTGCCCGGCAGCCAGCGCCCGGCCTGCGCGAAGGGCCCGCTCTGCGGCATCAGCGCAAAGCTGCCCCGGCGCGCCCAGACCGCCAGCCCGGCCACCGCGACGGTGACGACCGCGGTGCCCAGGCCCATGGCCAGCGCGCCCAGGATGCCCATGGGAAAGATCCCCATGCGCCAGGTCAGGATGAGCAGGAACAGCGCCCCGGTGCAGGGCCGCATCGCGACCCCCGCCACGACCAGCAGCCCGTCGCGCAGCGAGCGCGTGCGCGCCAGATGCTCGGGCGTCGGCCCATGCGCATGGCCGCAGCCGCAGGCGTGATCGTGGTGATGATGATGCCGCCGCGCCGCCTGCACGCGCAGCATGGTCAGCCCCCGCCAGGCCAGCCACAGCCCGACCATCGCGACCAGCGCGGTGCTGATCTGCACCATCGCGGTCTCCGACAGGTTGGTCAGCGTCTCGCGCCCCAGATCCAGGATCGTGATGCCGCCCCAGACCAGCAGCACCGCCGTCGCCGCCTGCGCCAGGGACGAGGCGATGGACAGGCCTGCCAGCCGCGCCAGCGGCACCTGCGCGCCGAAGCCGTAGCTGCCGATGATGATCTTGCCGTGACCCGGCCCCGCCGCATGGGCCACGCCATAGGCGAAGCACAGCCCCATCAGCGACGCGACGGCGCCCGGCTGCCCCGCCCGCAGCGCGCGGAGCGCGCCCGCCATCGCGTTCTGGGTCGCGCGCTGCTGATCGGCGGCCCACCGCTCGATCCCGGCCAGGCCCCCGCCCCACCACAGCGCCAGAAGCGCCGCCGCGACGATCAGCCCGGTCATGGCCAGCGCGCGAATCATGCGCCCGGCCCGCAAGCGATGCGCGCCTCATCGGCCCCGGTCGCGCCGATGTCGACGATCAGCAGCTCCTGATCGACGCTGGCGTCCTGATCCTCCTCCAGCGCGTCGGCCACGGCGCGCGCATAGGCATCGGCCGCCGCATAGGGATCGCCCATGCGCAGGTCCACGCGGCACTCCGCGCCCCGGATCGCGGGCGGTTCGGGCAGGCTGAACTGGACATAGTATTCGGGGTCGTAGACCTGCACGCGCAGGGGCGCCTCCGCGCCCACCTGCTGCGCCACGGGGCGGACATGGCGCGAGACCAGCCGCCCGTCCTCATAGCGCGCGGAAAACTCGCGGGGGCCCTCCAGCGCGACCGGCGCGCCGTCGACGCTGAGATAGAGCCGCCCGTCGAAGCCCGGCTCCCATTCCGCGTCGAAGCCTTGCAGGGCCGCCATCTCGGGTTCGGTCAGCACCCCGTCGCCATCGGGGTCCAGGCCCAGATCCTCGATGATCAGCAGCGAATAGAATTCGTCATAGGTCCATTCCACCGCCACTTCGCGCAGCGCGCCGCCATCGGCATAGTCAAGCGACAGCGCCGCGTCGATGAACACATGCGGATGGGCCAGCGCGCCTTCCGGCAGGCTCAGCAGCAGGGCAGTGGCGGTTGCGGCACGCAGCGGCATGGGCGGAACACCTTGGCAAGGACAGCGCTTCCAGTTACCCGCAGGGCGCCCGTCATGCAAATCACCGCTTTGCCAGACGGGCGGAAATCCCCTGCGGGACGCGAAGGAGCGGGCGATGAGAAGACGGGCGTTCACCATGGCGGCACTGGCGGCGGCGAGCGTGGCATTGAGCGGCTGCGGCCGGCTGGTCGATGCCCGCGCCACCGCACGCGAAGCCGCATTCGAGGCGCAGTTCCCCCCCACCGGGCAGCTGCTGGAGGTGGACGGCAGGACCGTCCATGTCGACATCAGGGGCCAGGGGCCGGATCTGATCCTGCTGCACGGCGCCAGCGGCAGCAGCCGCGACTTCACCTTCGATCTGGCCGACAGGCTGGCCCCGCGATACCGGGTCATCGCCTTCGATCGCCCGGGACTTGGATGGACCGACCCGATCGGCGATCAGACCGACAACCCGATCGCGCAGGCCGATCTGCTGCAACGGGCGGCGGCGCAGCTCGACGTGCGCGATCCGATCGTGCTGGGGCACAGCTATGGCGGCGCGGTGGCCTTGGCATGGGGCCTGCGCGCGCCGGCCGACACGGCGGCGCTGGTCATCGTGTCGGGAGCCACGATGCCGTGGGAGGGCCAGATGACCGGCTGGTACGCCTTCATCGACACGCCTCTTGGCGACCGCGTGGGCCCGCCCATGCTGACCGCCCTGGCCCCGGTGGCCTTGGGAGAGCGGATCATGGAGGGCATCTTCGCCCCGCAGGCCGTTCCGCCCGGATATGCGGATTACATCGGCATCGGCCTGGCCGCACGGCGGCAGAACTATCGCGCCAATGCCGCGCAGATCAGTCATCTGCGCCCCTATCTGCGGGTCATGAAGGACCTGTATCCGCGCCTCGACATGCCGGTCGAGGTGATCCACGGCCAGCGGGACATGCTGGTTCCGGCGGGAATGCACGGGATGGAGCTGGTCAAGCGGCTGCCCGATGCGGTCCTGACCCTGCTGCCCGATCAGGGCCACATGCCCCAGCATGGCGATCCGCAGGCGATCATCGACGCCATTGACCGCGCCGCGGCGCGCGCCGGGGTTCGCTGAGGGGGCTTGCGGGGCGCGCGGGTGCGCCGCAAGGTGGCCGCCGAACGAACCCAAAGGGGCCATCATGCTGACCATCCACGGCGTCACCCGCTCGCGCGCATCGCGCGTCATCTGGCTCTGCCACGAACTGGACCTGCCCTTCCGGCAGGTGCCGGTCATCCAGGCCTATCGCATCGCCGATGCCGAGGTGCCCGATGCGCCCCCGAACACGAAAAGCCCTGATTTCCTGGCCCTGTCGCCTGCCGGTGCGATCCCGGTGATCGAGGACGAGGGGCTGGTGCTGTCCGAATCGCTGGCGATCACGCTGCATCTGGCGCGCAAGCATGGCGGCCCCGCCGGTCCGCAGGACTATGCCGAGGATGCGCTGATGACGCAGTGGTCGCTCTATGGCGCGACCGCGATCGAGCCGGACGCGCTGACCATCCTGATGCTGGGCCAGTCCGCCGACGATGCCGAGATCGTGGCCGAGGCCGCCGCCCGCCTGGCCCGCCCCCTGGCCGTGGTGGAGGAGCATCTGGCGACGCATGCCTATCTAGTGGGCGGTCGCTTCACCGTGGCCGACCTGAACCTGGCCGAGATCATCCGCTATGCCAAGGGCGACGCGGCGCTGATGGCGCGCCACCCCGCGATCAGCGCCTGGCTCGCGGCCTGTCAGGACCGTCCGGCCTTCAAGACGATGTGGGCCGCGCGGATGGCCGAACCGGCCTAAGGCGCCGCAATCGGTGGGGTCCGGGCAGCGGGGGCCACTACCCCTTGCCGCCCGCCCCCGGCGCATGAGATAAGCGGGCCCGATCCCAAAGCGACGAGACGACCGATGGCCGACGACCTTCTCTCCGGCAATGCCGCCAGCGACGCCTATTCCGCAGCCTCGATCGAGGTGCTGGAGGGGCTGGAGCCCGTGCGCAAGCGCCCCGGCATGTATATCGGCGGCACGGACGAGCGCGCGCTGCACCACCTGGTGGCCGAGATCCTGGACAACTCGATGGACGAGGCCGTGGCGGGTCACGCGACGCGCATCGAGGTCGAACTGGCCGCCGATTACAGCGTCACGGTCCGCGACAACGGCCGCGGCATCCCCATCGACCCGCATCCCAAGTTTCCCGGCAAGTCCGCGCTGGAGGTGATCCTGTGCACCCTGCATGCGGGGGGCAAGTTCTCGGGTGACACCTATCAGACCTCGGGCGGGTTGCACGGGGTCGGCGCCTCGGTCGTGAACGCGCTGTCGGACCTGATGGTCGTGCAGGTCGCGCGCAACAAGGAGCTGTTCGAGCAGCGTTTCTCGCGCGGCATCCCGCAGGGGCCGGTGGCCAAGATCGGCGCGGCCCCGAACCGGCGCGGCACGACAGTGACCTTCCATGCCGATGAGGAGATCTTCGGCCATCACCGCTTCAAACCCGCGCGGCTGATCAAGATGGTCAAGTCCAAGGCCTATCTGTTCTCGGGCGTCGAGATCCGCTGGAAGACCGAGATCGACGACGGCGAGACCCCGCGCGAGGCCACCTTCCATTTCCCCGGCGGCCTGGCCGATTACCTGACCGAGACCCTGACCGGGGCCAGCACCTATGCCGAGCGCCCGTTCGCGGGCAGCGTGGATTTCAACGCCAAGTTCGGCGTGCCGGGCAAGGTCGATTGGGCCGTGAACTGGACCCCCGCCCGCGACGGCTTCATCCAGTCCTATTGCAACACGGTCCCCACGCCCGAGGGCGGCACGCATGAGATGGGCTTCTGGGCCGCCGTGCTGAAGGGCATCCGCGCCTATGGCGAGCGCGTCAGCAACAAGAAGGCCGTCCAGATCACCCGAGAGGATTTGGGCACGGGCGGCTGCGCGCTGGTCAGCTGCTTCATCCGCGAGCCGGAATTCGTGGGCCAGACCAAGGACCGCCTGGCCACGACCGAGGCCGCGCGCCTGGTCGAGGGCGCGGTGCGCGACCATTTCGACACCTGGCTGGCCAGCGACACGAAATCGGCGGGCGCGATCCTGGATTTCCTGGTCCTGCGCGCCGAGGAACGCCTGCGCCGCAAGCAGGAGAAGGAGACCGCCCGCAAGACCGCCACCAAGAAGTTGCGCCTGCCCGGCAAGCTGGTCGATTGCAGCGCCACGAACCGCGAGGGGACCGAGCTGTTTATCGTCGAGGGCGATTCGGCGGGCGGATCGGCCAAGATGGCGCGCGACCGCACCAATCAGGCGCTGCTGCCCCTGCGCGGCAAGATCCTGAACGTGCTGGGGGCGGCATCGTCGAAGATGGGCGCGAACCAGGAGATCAACGACCTCTGCCAGGCGCTTGGCGTGGGCATGGGGTCCAAGTTCAACGTGGACGATCTGCGCTATGACAAGGTCATCATCATGACCGACGCGGATGTGGACGGCGCACATATCGCCAGCCTGCTGATGACGTTCTTCTTCACGCAGATGCGGCCGATGATCGACCGGGGGCATCTCTATCTGGCCTGCCCGCCGCTCTATCGCCTGACGCAGGGGGCGCAGCGCCTTTACGTCTCCGACGATGCCGAGAAGGAGCGGATGATGCAGAAGGGCCTGGGCGGGCGCGGCAAGATCGACGTCCAGCGCTTCAAGGGTCTGGGCGAGATGGATGCCAAGGACCTCAAGGACACGACCATGAACCCCGCCACCCGCAAGCTGATCCGCGTCAGCATCGACGATTACGAGGGCGGCGAGACCGGCGATCTGGTCGAACGCCTGATGGGCAAGAAGCCCGAGCTGCGCTTCGAATACATCCAGGAGAACGCCCGCTTCGTCGAGGAACTGGACGTGTGATCCCGACCATCGGCCTCTACGTCGCGGCCGCCCTGGCCGAGATCGCGGGCTGTTTCGCCTTCTGGGCGTGGTGGCGGCTGGACCGCTCCGCGCTGTGGCTGGTGCCGGGCATGGCGGCGCTGGCGCTGTTTGCGTGGCTGCTGTCGCAGGTTCAGGCCGATTTCGCGGGCCGCGCCTATGCGGCCTATGGCGGCATCTACATCGCCGCGTCGTTGGCCTGGCTGTGGCTGGTCGAGGGGCAGGCCCCCGGCAGGCTGGACCTGCTCGGGGCCGGGCTGTGCATCGTCGGGGCGGCGGTGATCCTGTCGGGCGCGCGGGCCTGAGCGGTCGGGCCTAGACCCACTTGGCCAGCGGCGGCAGGCTCATCAGCACGGCATCGGCATTGTGCCCGGTCTCAAGCCCGAACTTGGTCCCGCGGTCATAGACAAGATTGTATTCCGCATAGAGACCCCGGTGGATCAGCTGTGCGTCCCGGTCCGCATCGTCGAAGGGCTGGGTCGTGCGCGCCTCGGCCAGGGGCAGGAAGGCGGGCAGGAAGGCCTCGCCCACGGCCTGGGTGAAAGCGAAGTCGGCCTCCCAATCGCCGGTGTTCAGGTCGTCGTAAAAGACCCCGCCCACGCCCCGCGCGCGACCGCGATGGGGGATGAAGAAATACTCGTCCGCCCAGGCCTTGAACCGGTCGTAGTAGTCGGGCCTGTGCTGGGCGCAGGCCGCGCGCAGCACGTCGTGGAAATGCGCGGTGTCTTCCGCGTATTCGATGCAGGGGTTCAGGTCGGCGCCGCCGCCGAACCACCACGCGCCGGGGGTCCAGAACATGCGCGTGTTCATGTGGACAGCGGGCGCGTGCGGGTTCTGCATGTGGGCCACAAGGCTGATCCCCGACGCCCAGAAACGCGGGTCGTCGGCCATGCCGGGCACGCCGCGGGCGGCCATTGCGGCCTGCGCGCGCGGCGCCAGCGTGCCGTGGACCTCGGACCAGTTCACGCCGACCTTCTCGAAGACGCGGCCGCCGCGCATGACCGACATCAGCCCGCCGCCGCCATCCTCGCCCCGCGCGGTGGGCGTCACCTCGAAGCGGCCGGCCGGCGCGTCGCCGGGGCCGCGATCCTCCAGCGCCTCGAAGGCCGCGACGATGCGGTCGCGCAGCGCGTGGAACCACTGGGCGGCGCGGCGACGTTGGTCGTCCATCATGGACCTCATTCGTGATTTGCAATGGTGCCCGCCTTGCGGCTAGCGTGCCAGGACATCTAAAGAGAGCCGCCATGCGCCGCAACACCGCCCTTGCCCTGACGCTGACCCTGCCCCTGATGCTGGCCGCCTGCGGCACGCCCCAGGAACGCTGCATCAGCCGAAACACCAGCGAATACCGCACCGTCAGCGCCCTTCTGGCCGAGGTCGAGGGCAATTTGTCACGCGGCTATGCCTGGGAGGAGCGTCAGGTCGTGCGCAGCCGCTTTGCGCAATGCGAACGGGTGTTCCGCGACCGCGACGGCAAGGCGCATGTCACGACCTATGGCTGCTGGCGCGACTATGTGGACACGGAATCCTACCGCGTGCCCATCGACCCCGCCGCCGAGACCCGCAAGCGCGACGGGCTGAAGGCTCGTCAGGCGACGCTGGCGCGCGGGGCGGAGGCGGCGGTCTCGGCCTGCCGCGCCGCCTATCCCGAAGAGGCCTAGAGCACCTGCGAGGTCACCGGATCGGCCAGGCTGCGCCCGCCGTCCACGGTGATGATCTGACCGGTCACGAAGCGCGCCCCGTCGCTGCACAGGTAATGGACCGTCTCGGCCAGCTCGTCCGCCGGGGCGATGCGGCCCAGGGGCGTGCCCGCGATGACCTGCGCGCGCTGTTCGGGATGATCGCGCAGCGCGCATTGCAGCTCATGCGACATGACGCTGCTGAAGCTGACGCCGTTCACGCGGATGCGGTGCGGCGCCAGGGCCAGCGCCAGCCCCCGCGTGGCCTGTTCCTGCGCCGCGCAGGCGATGGAATACCCCAGCATCGAGGGGATCGGTCGCCGCGCCGCCAGGGTCGAGATGTTCACGATGGCGCCGTTCTGGACCGAGGCCGCGTCGTTCTCCGCCTGCCGGATCATGCGTTTCGCAACCATCTGCGACAGGCGCAGACCGGCCAGCATGTTCTGGCGCAGCATCTCCTCCAGCGCGTCCATGTCGGTGTCCAGCGGATCGCTGCCCCGCACGAAGCGGTGGGCGTTGACCAGGATGTCCACCCGGTCGAAGGCGTCCAGCGTGGCCGACAGCAGGTTCGCCATGTCCAGCCGCTCGCAGACGCTGCCCACGAAATGGCGCAGCTGGGTCTGGTCATCGGCATAGTCTTCCATGACCGACTGGAGCGCGGCCTCGTCGCTGTCGGCCATCATCACATGCGCCCCGCGTTCGGCCAGATGGCGCGCGATGGCCAGACCCACGCCGCGCGCCGCACCGGTGACGATGGCGGTCTTGCCCTGGATCGACAGCGTCATCGCCGCGCCCCCCGGGCCGCGCCCTTGCCGGCGGCGGTGGCCTCGATCACCTTGAAGCGCGTGTCGCCGCCGATCTCGTGGACCTGCCCGAAATGCTGGGCCAGCACTGTCTCATAAGGCAGGTGCCGGTTGGCGACCATCCAAAGGCGGCCCGCCCCGGTCAGGATGCGGGCGGCGGTTTCGATGAAGGCCGCGCCAAGACGCGGATCGGCCTGACGTCCCTCGTGGAAGGGCGGGTTCATGATGACCCCGTTCACCGGCTCGCGCAGGCGGAAGCCGCGCGCGTCCGCCCAGTGAAACCGGGCGCGAGGATCGGTCACGTTCATCCGCGCGGATTCCAGCGCGGCGTGATCGGCCTCGACCAGGTGGATCTCGGCGATGCCCGGCCGGGCAAGCGCCTGCGCCGAAAGCCAGCCCCAGCCCGCGCCCAGGTCCACGACACGCGTCGGCATCTTGGGCGGCAGGTGCTGCGCCAGCATCCGCGACCCCGGATCGACCCCGTCGGCCGAAAAGACGCCGGGCAGCGTGCGGAAGCCGGGCTCCACCTCGCGGGCCTCGGCGCGCCAGTCGGCGGGCAGCCCGCCCTGGGGCAGGGTCACGCGGAAGATCTTGCCATGGGCCTTGCTGATCACGTCCGCGACCGGGGCCAGCCCGCGCAGCTCCTTCAAGAGCGAATCGACGCCGTCGGTCTTCTGGCCGTCCACCCAGAGGGTGCCGCCTTCGGGCAGATGGTCGGCCGCCAGCGCCATGCGCGCTCGCGCCGCCGCCTTGGCCCGCGGCAGCCGCACGATCGCCAGATCAAAGCGTCCGTCGGCCGCGGGGGCCACGGTCAGGCCGCGTTCGGCCAGCGCGTCGTGATCGGGGGCGTGACCCTGCACGATCGTCAGTCGGGCGGGGTCCAGCGGGAACAGATCGTCGGCAGCGGTTGCGCCGACGAACAGCACCCGGCCTCCGGGATGGCCGTCCGGAAAGGCCAGGTCCAGTCGTGATTGGGTCACGCGATTACTCTTTTTCCATGGTGCATTGCAGGGGATGCTGCTGACGCCGGGCCAGCTCCATCACCTGGGCGACCTTGGTCTCGGCCACCTCGTGAGAGAAGACGCCCACCACCGCCACGCCGCGCCGATGCACGGTCAGCATGATCTCGATGGCCTGGGCATGGGTCATGTGGAACAGGCGTTCCAGCACGTGCACGACGAACTCCATCGGCGTGAAGTCGTCGTTCAGCAGCAGGACCTTGTACATGGGCGGCCGCTGCGACTTGGCGCGCGGCTTGACGGCAAGGTCGGACTGGTCGTCGGGATTGTCGGGTGCGGTCATCCAGTGCGTCATCGGGCTGCGGTCGTTCCTGAATGCTGCGAATGCTGCGGTGAGACGGGGGCGCGCCGCGCGCGCCGTGATCCCGGAAATATAGCGCAATCCGGCCCGGATGAAAGCCCCCCGCCGGGACGCGATCCGCCGCAGGCCGGGACCGGCGCCGGGATCAGGTCGAATTAAAGTCGATTGCCCGGTTTCAAGGATAAAAAACGCGTGCTATTATCGGTTCATTAACGACGGGCATGCGATCAACGACATGTCCGCTTGAGGCAGAGAGACAGCGACAGTGATCCCAATCGTGAACGCCTTCCGGCTGACGTGTCATGCCGTCCTGGCCGTGGTCCTTCTGGCCCTTCCGGTCGCGGGCGCGCCCTTCGCGGCCTATGTGATGGACGCCCGGACCGGTCAGCCCATCTACCGCCAGAACTCGGACACGCGGCTGCACCCGGCCTCGCTGACCAAGATGATGACGCTCTACATGGCGTTCTCGGCCATCGAACGGGGACAGGTGCGGCTGGATTCGCGCTTCACCGTGTCCAGCAAGGCCGCGAACGAACCGCCCTCCAAGCTGGGCCTGCGCGCCGGTCAGCAGATCGAGCTGCGCTATCTGCTGCGCGCCGCGGCGATCAAGTCGGCCAATGATGCCGCCACCGCCATCGGCGAGGGTCTGGCCGGGTCCGAGGCGGCCTTCACCCAGCAGATGACCCAGATGGCCCGCGCCCTGGGGATGAACAACACCCAGTTCCGCAACGCGCACGGCCTGACGACCGAGGGGCACTTCTCGACCGCGCATGACATGAGCGTGCTGGGTCGGCACCTGTTCTACGACTTTCCGCAATACTACAACCTCTTCTCGCGCCGCTCGGCCGATGCGGGCATCGCGCAGGTCGCCTCGACGAACCGCCGCTTTCTTGACGCTTATCAGGGCGCGGACGGGATCAAGACCGGCTACACGCGCGCCGCGGGCTTCAACCTGACCGCCTCGGCACAGCGCGGCAACAAGCGGCTGATCGCCACGGTCTTCGGCGGGACCTCGACCGCGCATCGCAACCAGGTCATGGCCGAACTGCTGGACAGCAGCTTTACCCGCATTCCCGACCGCGTGCGCGAGGTGCGCCCCAGCCAGCCGCGCATGCTGGTGCAGGCCACGACCCGCCGCGCGCAGGTCGCCCCCAGCCCCGCCGCGACGCAGGCCGAACCGCAGCGGCTGGTGCTGCAGGCATCGCCCCCGCCCGCGACCCGCCCGGCGGCCGCCTCCAGCCTGGTCGCCGCCGCCGCGCCCGCAGCCCCCGTCGATCTGACAGAGGCGCTGCGCCGCGCCGGTGCAACGGCGCCCGTGGCCCCGGGCGTCGCGCTGGCCAGCAGCGCGCGTCCGCGCGCCCGTCCCGGCAGCGCCGCACCGACCGCGCAGGCGGTGGCCGAAGCCGTGGCGAATGCGGTGGCCTCCGATGCGCCGGTCGCGGCACAGGCCAGCCTAGCGGCCTCGGCCCTGGCCGGATCGGCACGCCCCGCCCCCTCGCCGCGCCGCTCGGCCAGCGTCGCCGCCGTCGCACAGCCCGAACCCGCCCCGGCGGCCGAACCGCAGGCCCGGGCCGAGGCGGGCACCCTGTCGCTCGGCAGTTCCGCCGCCCCCAAGCCCCGGTCCGAGACGGTGATCCTCGCCGCCATGGGCGAGGGCGACCTTGGCGGCCCCGAGCCGCTGGAGGTGGTGCGCCGCCCCACCGACAGCGGTCGCAACTGGGGCGTCTCGCTTGGCCTCTACACCTCGCAGACCGAGGCCGACCGCCTTCTGCTGGGCTTGGCACTACAGGACGGCAACCTCTTCGGCGCGGCATCGCGCCAAGTCGCCAACACCAATCGCGGGTTCGAGCCGCGCTTCGGCAATCTCAGCAAGGGCCATGCCGAACTGGCCTGCGAACGCATGCGCAGCCGCGCGCAGCCCTGCTCCGTCATCGGCAACTGAGCCTGCCCGCCCACAGCCGCGCCCCACCCGGGTGCGGCTGCATGCGTTTCCGAGGATGGCCTCGGCATTATCGCGGTCCCTGCCCGGCACCGCCTCCTCACCATCCGCCCTGGGACATCACGCCTGATCCCGGAATCCAGCATCCGCGATGCATTGATTTCAAAAATTCTGAAATTACGCGAGTACGCGAATGTCACTCTCGGGTCTGCGTCAGGACTTCATCCTGCATTTCGGCGAAAAAGGATCGCGATGGGGCATCAACCGCACCGTCGGTCAGGTCTATGCCCTGCTGTTCCTGGCGGATGGCCCACTCTGCGCGGACGACATCGTCGTCGCCCTCGGCTTCTCCCGCTCGACCATGTCGATGGCGCTAAAGGAGCTGCAAAACTGGAACCTGGTGCGCCTGCGCCATCAGCAGGACGACCGGCGCAACTTCTTCACCACGCCCGACGACCTGTAGGAGATCGTGCCCACGCTGATCAATGAACGGCGCAAGCGCGAGATCGACCCGACGCTGACCAAGCTGCGCGAACTGTCGATGGCTGAACCTGACCCAGCTGACCGCGCAGTCCACGCCCCCATCGCGGAACTGCGCCAGCTGATCGAGCAGATGACCCGCTTTCACGACAATCTGGCCCGGTTCGAGACAGAGCGCCTGATCGCGCTGATGAGCACGGGCGCCTGGTCGACGGGGCGGGCAAGCTGATCCCGATCCGTCGCTTAACCGACAGGAAAGGCTGAGGCATGGACCCGCTGATCCTGTCGCGGATTCAATTCACCGCGAACATCTCGTTCCACATCCTTTTCCCGACCATTACGATCGCGCTTGGCTGGGTGCTGCTGTTCTTCAAGCTGCGCTTCAACCGCACGGGCAATGAGAAATGGATGGACGCCTATCGCTTCTGGGTGAAGGTCTTTGCGCTGTCCTTCGCGCTTGGCGTCGTTTCGGGCATCACCATGTCGTTCCAGTTCGGCACCAACTGGCCGGGCTTCATGGAAAGCGTTGGCTACATCGCCGGGCCGCTTCTGGCCTATGAGGTGCTGACGGCCTTCTTCCTTGATGCCGCCTTTTTGGGCATCATGCTCTTCGGCTTTCGCCGCGTGTCGGTCTGGCTGCACACGACCTCGACCTTTCTGGTGGCCTTCGGCACCACGCTGTCGGCCTTCTGGATCCTGGTCCTGAACAGCTGGATGCACGCGCCCGCAGGCAATCAGGTGATCGACGGCGTGGTCCACGCGACCGACTGGATGGCGATCATCTTCAACCCGTCGCTGCCCTACCGCCTGGCGCACATGCTGCTGGCCTCGGGGCTGACGGTGGCCTTCCTCATCGCGGGCATCTCGGCGCTGCGCTGGATCTGGGGCGACCGGGGGGCCGAGGTGCGGGCCACGCTGCGCTTTGGCGCGACGCTTGGCGCGGTGCTGATCCCGCTGCAGATCTACGCGGGCGACATGCACGGCCTGAACACGCTGGAACACCAGCCCGCCAAGGTCGCTGCGATGGGGGGCAACTGGGAGACGCAGGGCAACGTGCCGCTGGTCCTCTTCGCCCTGCCCGATCAGGAGGCGCGCGAGAACCGCATGGAGATCGCCATCCCCAACGTCGCGTCCCTCATCCTGACGCACAGCCTGGACGGCGAGGTGCCGGGCCTGAACGATTTCGTGGCCGCTGACGGCACCCCCGAACACCCGCCCGTGGCCCCGGTCTTCTTCAGCTTCCGGATCATGGTGGGCATGGGCATGGCGATGCTGGCGCTGTCCTGGTCAGCCCTGTGGTTCATGCGCCGCGGCCGCGGGGTCGAAGGCCTGCCGCGCCCCGGGATCTATGCGTTTGCCGCGATGGGCTTCTCAGGCTGGATTGCCACGCTTGCGGGCTGGTACGTGACCGAGATCGGGCGTCATCCCTGGCTGGTCACGGGCGTCCTGACCACCAAGGAGGCGGTCGGTCCGGTCACCGGCGGCATGGTCGCCTCCAGCCTCGTCGCCTACCTGCTGGTCTATGCGGTCCTGATGGCGGCCTATCTGGGCACGCTGACCTATCTGGCGCGCCGCGCCGCGCGCCACGACCCGCTGACCCCCGACCTGCCCAGCCCCGACGCGGGCGTGCGCGTCCTGCAACCTGCGGAGTAGATCATGCACCTCTTCGGTGATCCGTTCATCTGGCTGCCCTTCGTCTTTGCGGTGCTGATGGGCCTGTCCATCCTGATCTATGTCGTCCTCGACGGCTTCGACCTGGGGGTGGGCCTGCTGTTCCCCTTCGCAACCGCGGCCGAGCGCGACCGCATGGTCGCCTCGATCGGTCCCTTCTGAGACGCGAACGAGACCTGGCTGGTCCTGGCCATCGGCCTGCTGCTGGTGGCCTTTCCGGCGGCGCATGGGGTGATCCTCTCCGCGCTCTATCTGCCGGTGACGGTCATGCTGATCGGCCTGATCCTGCGCGGTATCGCGTTCGAGTTCCGCGCCAAGGCCCCGACCCGGCACCGCGCCGCGTGGAACCGGGCCTTCTTCGCGGGCAGCCTGGCCTCGACCCTGGCGCAGGGTTTCATACTGGGCATGTATGTCACGGGGCCTCGGGCCAGCTGGGCCAACATCGCCTTCCCGCTGCTGACGGTGGGGTTCAGCGTCATCGGCGCGACCTGGCTGATCGGCAAGGCCGAGGGCGTCCTGCAGGCCAAGGCGATCCTCTGGGCACGGCGCGGCATCTGGGGGCTGGTGGCGGGCATCGCCGCGATCTCAGCCGCATCGCCCCTGGTCAGCGCGCGCATCTGGGACAAATGGTTCAGCTGACCGGAGGTCGCGATCCTGGCCCCGCTGCCGATCCTCTCGGTGGTGCTGATCGTCACGCTGTGGCGTGTCCTGCACGCGCTGCCGATGCAGGACGACCGCATGGCCTGGACGCCCTTCGCGCTGACCACGGCGCTGTTCGTCCTGGCCTTCGGGGGGCTGGCCTACAGCTTCTACCCCTATGTCGTGCCCGAACAGATAACGATCTATGAGGCCGCCGCCGCGCCCGAGGCGCTGATCATCATCCTGGTGGGCGCGCTGATCGTCCTGCCGATCATCATCGCCTATTCGGTGCTGGCCTATACGGTCTTCCGCGGCAAGGCGACCGAACTGATCTATTACTGAAGGACAAGGGCGGGCCCCACGGCCCGCCCTCTCCCGTCACCCGTTGAACAGGAAATGCAGGACGTCGCCGTCCTTGACCTCGTAGGTCTTGCCCTCGACGCGCAGCTTGCCGGCCTCGCGCGCCCCGGCCTCGCCCTTGCCCGCGACGTAATCGTCATAGGCGATGGTTTCGGCCCGGATGAAGCCCTTCTCGAAATCGCCATGGATGACGCCCGCCGCCTGCGGGGCCAGCGTTCCCCTAGTGATGGTCCAGGCGCGCGCCTCCTTGGGGCCCACGGTGAAATAGGTCTGCAGGCCCAGCAGCGCATATCCGGCGCGGATCAGCCGGTCCAAACCAGGCTCCTCCAGCCCCATCTCCGAGAGGAACATCTCCGCCTCCTCGGCGTCCAGCTGGCTGATCTCCTCCTCGATCCGGGCCGAGATCACGACATGGCCCGCGCCCTGCGCCTCGGCCATCTCGCGGACCTTCTCGGACAGGGCGTTGCCGTTCGCGGCCTCGTCCTCGGCCACGTTGCAGACGAACAGCACGGGCTTGGCGGTCAGCAGTTGCAGCATGTCCCAGACCCGGCGGTCGTCATCGGCGACGGTCACGGTGCGGGCGGGCCGCCCCGCCTCCAGCGCGGCCAGCGCCTGACGCAGCAGCCGATCCTGATCCAGCGCGTCCTTGTCACCGCCCTTCAGCTTGCGCGACAGGTTGGCCAGACGGCGCTCGATCGATTCCATGTCGGCGATCATCAGCTCGGTCTCGATCACCTCGGCATCGGCCAGCGGATCGACACGGCCCTCGACATGGGTGATGTCGCCATCCTCGAAGCAGCGCAGCACATGGGCGATGGCGTCCGTCTCGCGGATATTGGCCAGGAACTGGTTGCCCAGGCCCTCGCCCTTGCTGGCGCCCTTCACCAGGCCCGCGATGTCCACGAAGGTGATGCGCGTCGGGATGATCTGCTTGCTGGCCGCGATGGCCGCCAGAGCATCCAGCCGCGGATCGGGCACCGCGACCTCGCCCACGTTCGGCTCGATCGTGCAGAACGGAAAGTTCGCCGCCTGCGCCGCAGCCGTCTTCGTCAGCGCGTTGAACAGCGTCGACTTGCCGACATTGGGCAAGCCCACGATCCCCATGCGAAAGCCCATGACAGCACCCTTTCCCGTCAGAATATCCCGCGCCTGTTACGCGCCCGGCGCGTCCAAGTCCAGCCTCGGCCCGCGCCCCCGCCCGGTGATTGCACACACCCCCCCATGCGGGTTAGGGATTGGCCCACGAAATGCAGGGGCGGACATGACCAGAATCGACGACAGGTTTGCGGCACTCAAGGCGCAGGGCAGGAAGGCCTTCGTGGCCTACATGATGGCATCCGACCCCGACGACGCCACCGCCCTGCAGATCATGCGCGGCCTGCCCGAGGCGGGCGTGGACATCATCGAGCTGGGCATGCCCTTCACCGATCCGATGGCCGATGGCGGCACGATCCAGGCCGCGGGCCAGCGCGCCTTGGCCCAGGGCGGCAGCGTGACGCGCACGCTGGAGATGGTGCGCGCCTTCCGCGAGGGGGACGCCACGACGCCCATCGTGCTGATGGGATACTACAACCCGATCTATGCGCGGCAGGGCGGCGTCGAGCGGTTCCTGACCGACGCGGTCGCGGCGGGGGTCGACGGGCTGATCGTCGTGGACCTGCCCCCCGAGGAGGATGCCGAGCTGTGCGTGCCCGCCACCGCCGCGGGGCTGAACTTCATCCGCCTAGCGACGCCCACCACCGATGACCGCCGCTTGCCCGCGGTCGTGGCGAACACCACGGGTTTCGTCTATTACGTCAGCGTCACCGGCATCACCGGCGCCGCCGCCGCCAATGCCGCCGACGTCGCCCCGGAGGTCGCCCGCATCCGCGCGGCCGCGGGGCTGCCGGTCATCGTGGGCTTCGGCATCTCGACGCCCGAGGCCGCGCAGGCCATCGCCTCGGTCGCCGATGGCTGCGTCGTGGGCAGTGCCATCGTCAAGTTGATCGGCGAGGGCCGCCCCGTCCCCGAGATCCTGGACTTCGTCCGCGACCTGGCCGCCGGGGCGCATCACGGGTGAGGCTGGCCTTCGACCATGCGGCCATCGCTGCCCGCAGCCTGGAGGAGGGCGCGGCCTGGCTGGCCGAACGCGGCCTGACCTTGGAACCGGGCGGCCGCCATCCGGGCATGGGCACGCATAACCGCCTGATGTCGCTTGGTCCGGGCGAGTATCTGGAGCTGATCGCCCCAGATCCCGAGGGCGATTTCCGCCCCTGCTGGTTCGGTCTGGACGGGTTCGACGGCCCGCCGCGCCTGGCGGGCTGGGTCATGCGCGCCGATCCGCTGGAGGCGCCTGCGGGCACGCGGACCGTGCAGGCCCGCCGGGGCGATCTGTCCTGGCGCATCACCCTGCCGCTGGCGGGGCAGATGCCGCGCGACGGCGCGCAGCCGATGCGGATCGATTGGGGCGGCGGGCCGCACCCGTCCGACCGGCTGCCCGACCGGGGCTGGCGGATGACGCGCCTGACGCTGCCGCTGGAACGGCTGGAGCTGGACGACCGCCGCCTGATGCTGACCGGGGCGGGCACGCCGATGAGCCTGACGCTGGCAACCCCTGACGGAGAGGTGACCCTATGATTCTGCGCGATGCGACCGCCGCCGATGTGCCCGCCATCGCGGCCATCTGGAACCCGATCGTGCGCGACACCGCCATCACCTTCTGGCCCGATGAGCGCAGCCATGACCAGATCGCGGCACTGATCGCGGAGCGGCAGGCGGCCGGACAGGCCTTCATCGTGGCGGCCGAAGACGATCACCTCTTGGGCTTTTCCACCTATTCCCAGTTTCGCGGCGGTGCGGGCTATGCGCGCAGCATGGAACACACGATCCACGCGGCTCCGGGGTCGCGGGGTCGCGGGGTCGGTCGGGCGATGCTGACAGCCGTCCAGGACCACGCCCGCCAGCGCGGCCACCGCATCCTGATCGGCGGGATCACCGCGTCGAACGACGGCTCGATCGCCTTCCACCGGGCAATGGGCTACGCCGAATGGGGCCGCATCCCGGCGGCGGGATGGAAATTTGGTCAGTTTCACGATCTTGTGCTGATGGGACGCGACCTTTCGATCTGAGAGGCGCGCCTTGGGGCAAAGCGCCCCTATCGCCGATGCTGTTTCGGCGCTAACCTTTGTCGCATGGATTGCTGCACCACGCCCGAGACCTGCACCGGACCCTGCCCCGCCCTGCCCAAGCCCCGCAGCTTCTGGCAGCGCATGGCCGACCGAATCGTGGCCTTTCTGTGGACCTCGCGCCCGGCCACGCCGGGCGAGCGGTCAGTGGCCTTCACCATCGCGGTCATCGCGCTTGGCGCGAAGCTGGCCAAGGTGGATGGCACCGTCGCCCGGTCCGAGGTCGCGGCCTTTCGCCGGGTCTTCATCATCCCCCGGTCCGAAGAGCGCAACGCCGCCCGCGTCTTCGATCTGGCGCGTCAGGACGTGGCGGGATTCGATGCCTGGGCGCGCAAGATCGCGTCGATGTTCCGCCCCGGCGATCCGGTCCTGCTGGACGTGATGGAGGGGCTATTCGTCATCGCGGTGGCCGACGGTGCGCTGCAACCCGCCGAGATCGCCTTTCTGGACGAGGTCGGGCGCATCTTCGGACTGGCGCCCCAGCAGATCGCCGCGATCCGGCGCCGCCACGACCGGGGCGCGGACTGTCCGCCCTGCGAGGTGCTGGGCGTGGCGCCCGACACCCCCCTGCCCGAGGTCAAGCGACGCTGGCGCCAGCTGCTGCGCGAGAACCATCCAGACCACGCCATCGGCCGCGGGCTGCCCCCCGAGGCGATCCGCCTGGCCGAGGCGCGCACGCGCCGCCTGAACGAGGCTTGGGAAAGCTACCGCCTGCGCCACGCGCAGAGCCTGCAGATGGGCGCCGCCTGAAGCGTCAGTGCGCAAAGTCGTCTGCGCAGACCGCCTGCAGCGCGGGATCGTCCTGCATGGCCGTCTGCCAGTCGCCCTGCGGCATGCGCATCCGCCCCCTCGCGCAGTCGAATTCCTGTCGCACGACCAAAGTGGGGCCGCGTCGCTCGACCAGTATGATCGGCGCATGGCGCAGACTGTCGCCCGACGGTTCGATCTGCGCGGGGTCCAGCGCGGCCAGACGGACCTCGACCGGACGCAGATAGGTCCAAGGCGCCCACGGCTGGCGGTCGGTTCCGACCATGAGGATCTGCGCTCCGTCAGGAAGCCGGTCGATCGCGCGACCCACCCAAGCGTAATCGTTCCAGACGGAATAGACGATCATCGACAGGCCGATGCCCGCCGGAAGCAGCCAGCGCGGCAGGATCAGCCCCAACTTGCGCGCAAGATGCAAGGAGGCAAACAATGCCGCGGCCATGCCGATCCCCACGGCAATCACGCCCAGCAGCTCAACCCCGATCCCGGTCATCGCATCCCGTCCTGTCATCCTGCATGAAAAGACCGCGCCCCGAACATCGGGGCGCGGCGCTGTCTGTGGTCAGTGAGCGACGGCGTTGCCTGCGCCACGCGGAACACGGATCGATTCGACCAGTTCCTGCACCTCGACCGGGGGTGCCTGCGTCGCGCGGGACACGATGAAGGCGACGGCGAAGTTGATGGCCGCACCGATCGTGCCGAAGGAGGCGGGCGAGATCCCCATGAACCAGTTCGCGGCATTGTCCTCGAACAGGTTGGTGCCTGCGACGAAGAAGAACCCTTTGTAGGCGAAGATGTAGAGGATCGTCGACAGCATTCCCGCGATCATGCCTGCGATGGCGCCCTGCTTGTTCACCCGCTTGGAGAAGATGCCCATCATCAGGACCGGGAAGATCGAGCTGGCCGCCAGACCGAAGGCCAGCGCCACTGTCTGCGCCGCGAAGCCCGGCGGATTGAGCCCCAGAAGCGTGGCCACGAGGATCGACACCGCCATCGAGATGCGGGCTGCCAGAAGCTCGTTCTTCTCGCTGATGCCGGGGTTGATCGCGCCCTTGATCAGGTCGTGGCTGACCGCACCCGAGATCGCCAGCAGCAGGCCCGCAGCCGTGGACAGCGCCGCTGCCAGACCGCCTGCGGCGACGATGGCAATGACCCAGCCCGGCAGGTTGGCGATTTCCGGGTTGGCCAGAACCATGATGTCATTGTTGACGGTGGTCAGTTCGTTGCCCTGCAGGTTGTTCGCGGCGACCTGTTCGGCCAGCGCGCCGGTGGGCTCGGCGCTGTCGTTGTAGTACTGGATCAGACCGTCGCCATTCTTGTCTTCCCAGGCCAGCAGGCCTGTCGCCTGCCACGTGCGCATCCATGCCTTGTCGGGATCGTTCTGGATCTGCTCCAGCGAGATCGCCGGCTGGCTGAAGGTCTGGCCCTGCTCGGCCCCCGGCCACATCGTCGCCGTCAGGTTGAAGCGCGACATCGAACCCACGGCCGGAGCGACCGTATAGAGCAGCGCGATGAAGACCAGCGCCCAGCCCGCCGACATGCGGGCGTCGGACACCTTGGGCACGGTGAAGAAGCGGATGATGACATGCGGCAGACCCGCCGTTCCGATCATCAGCGCCATGGTGAACAGCACCATGTCGAGGGTCGAGTTGTGGTGCCCGGTATAGGAGCGGAAGCCCAGATCGGTCACGACCTGGTCCAGCGTCGCCAGGAATTTGGCGTTGCTGCCATCCAGCGACGCGAAGAGGCCGGTCTGCGGCAGGACATGGCCCGTCAGTTGCAGCGCGATGAACACGGCCGGGATGGTATAGGCAATGATCAGGACGATGTACTGGGCCACCTGCGTGTAGGTGATGCCCTTCATCCCGCCTAGCACCGCATAGCAGAACACCAGCGCCGCGCCGATCCACAGACCGGTCGAGTTCGACACCTCGAGATAGCGCGAGAAGGTCACGCCCACGCCGGTCATCTGACCGATGACATAGGTGATCGAGATGATCAGCAGGCAGACGACGCCGATGATGCGCGCCGTCTTGGAATAGAAGCGGTCGCCGATGAATTCCGGCACGGTGAACTTGCCGAACTTGCGCAGATAGGGCGCAAGCAGCAGCGCCAGCAGCACATAGCCGCCGGTCCAGCCCATGAGATAGGTCGAGTTGTCATAGCCGGTGAAGGCGATCAGCCCGGCCATGGAGATGAAGCTTGCGGCCGACATCCAGTCGGCGGCGGTGGCCATGCCGTTCATGACGGGACCGACACCCCGGTTGGCGGCATAGAATTCGGCGGTGGACCCGGCGCGGGCCCAGAGCGCGATACCGATATACAGCGCGAAGGACGCGCCGATCACGATCAGGTTCAGTGTGAACTGGCTCATCTGCGGGTCCTCCTCACTCATCCACGCCGTATTCGCGGTCCAGCCGGTTCATTCGCAGCGCGTACCAGAAGATCAGCGCGATGAAGATCAGGATGGAGCCCTGCTGCGCGAACCAGAAACCCAGATCCGTGCCGCCGATGCCGATGCCCGCCAGAAGCGGCCGGAACAGGATCGCGGCCCCGTACGAGACCAGCGCCCAGATCACCAGGCAGACCCAGATGATCCGCAGGTTCGCCTTCCAATAGGCCATCGTTGAATATCTGTCCGTCATGTCCGTCGGTTCCTCCCAGTTGAGACATGTGCGCACGCGCCGTTGCGTCAGGCGACGATCCTGCACCCGGCGCTGGTGCGGATCCTTGGGGGGCGGGCCATCCTCCTCCGATAGCCCGCCCGGTCGAGAGAGGGCGCAAGGCGCGCGCTCACTCCCGGTTCATGCGGTTGGCGATCAGCTCGTCCACGACCTCGGGTTCGGCCAGGGTCGAGGTGTCGCCAAGGGTGGCATGGTCGTTCTCGGCGATCTTGCGCAGGATGCGGCGCATGATCTTGCCCGAGCGCGTCTTGGGCAGGCCCGGCGCCCATTGGATCAGGTCCGGCTTGGCGATGGGGCCGATCTCGGTGCGGACCCATTTCTCCAAGTCGGCACGAAGCTCCTCGGAGGGTTCGACCCCGTTCATCAGGGTGACATAGGCATAGATGCCCTGCCCCTTCATCGGGTGCGGATAGCCCACGACCGCGGCCTCGGCGACCTTCTCATGGGCGACCAGTGCCGATTCGACCTCGGCCGTGCCGAGGCGGTGGCCGCTGACGTTGATCACGTCATCGACGCGGCCGGTGATCCAGTAATAGCCGTCCTCGTCCCGGCGGCAGCCGTCCCCGGTGAAGTAGTATCCCGGATACTGCTGGAAATACGCCTCCTCGAAGCGCGCGTGATCGCCCCACAGCGTGCGCATCTGGCCGGGCCAGCTGTCGGCAATGCACAGCACCCCCTCGGCCGGGTCGCCCTGCTGCACCTCGGCCGTGGCCGCGTCCAGGATCACCGGGCGCACCCCGAAGAAGGGCAGCGTGGCCGATCCGGGCTTGGTCTCGATCGCGCCCGGCAGGGGCGTGATCAGATGGCCGCCGGTCTCGGTCTGCCACCAGGTGTCGACGATCGGGCAGCGCCCCTTGCCGACATGCTCGTTGTACCAGTTCCAGGCCTCGGGGTTGATCGGCTCTCCGACGGTGCCCAGAATGCGCAGCGAGGACAGGTCATGCGCCTCGACCGGCTCGGGGCCCTTGGCCATCAGCGCGCGGATCGCGGTGGGCGCGGTATAGAACTGGGTGACCTTGTGCTTGGCGCAGACCTCCCAGAAGCGGCCGGCATCGGGCCAGGTCGGCACACCCTCGAACATCACAGTGGTCGCGCCGTTGGCCAGCGGGCCATAGATGATGTAGCTGTGGCCGGTGACCCAGCCCACATCCGCCGTGCACCAGAAAACGTCTCCGTCGTGATAGTCGAACGTATACTGATGCGTCATCGCCGCATAGACCAGATAGCCGCCGGTCGTATGAACGACGCCCTTCGGCTTGCCGGTCGATCCGGAGGTGTAGAGGATGAAAAGCGGGTCCTCCGCGCCCATCGGGCGGGGCGGACAGTCGGGCGCGACCTGCTCCATCTGCGCCTTCACGTCGATGTCGCGTCCCTCGACCCAGGTGGTCTGGTCGCCGGTATGCTTGACCACCAGGCAGCGCACCTTGTCCGAACAATGCAGCAGCGCCGCGTCGGCGTTCGATTTCAGGTTCGTGCGCCGGCCGCCGCGCGGCGCAGTGTCGGCGGTGATCAGCACCTTGGCGCCGCAGTCGTTGATGCGGTTGGCCAGCGCGTCGGGCGAAAACCCCGCGAAGACGATGGAATGGATCGCCCCGATCCGCGCGCAGGCCAGCATCGCATAGGCGGCCTCGGGGATCATCGGCAGATAGACCACCACGCGGTCGCCGCGCATCACGCCCTGGCTCAGCAGGACGTTGGCAAAGCGGTTCACCTTCTCGGAGAGCTGGGCATAGGTGATGTACTGGGCGGGCGTCTTCGGATCGTCCGGCTCGAAGATGATCGCGGTCTGGTCGGCGCGGGTGGCCAGGTGGCGGTCGACGCAGTTGACCGAAGCGTTCAGCACCCCGTCCTCGAACCACTTGATGCTGACCTGACCCAGAGTGAAGTCGGTGTTCTTCACGCGGGTGTAGGGCGTGATCCAGTCCAGCCTGCGACCCTCGCGCGCCCAGAACGCCTCGGGATCGGCCAGCGATTCGTCATAGAGCCGCGCATAGTCGCCCGGTCCCGCATGGGCATTCTGCAGACCCGCAGGAATTGCGTGTTTCCGAATGTTTTCAGCGGTCATGACATCCCCCTTGTCATCGTCGTCGCCGAAGCGCCCGAACGGGGCGATCGGCCTTTGAGGGAATGTTAATCACATGCCGCGATTAAATTTAAGCCATTTTTTTATAACGATAATTTTGTAAATAAATTGACGGAGCCTTTGCGAATCCTGTCAACAATTGACAGGATGCGGCATGGGCCGGGACTTAGATCACCCGGCCCATGCGCATGACGCGGACGCTACTGCGGCCGGTCCATGCGCGCATAGACGCAGACCCGCCCGCGCAGGGCCTGCGCCCAGTTCAGCCTGATCTGCCGCCGGGCGGTCCCGAACTCGACCTGGACGGTGGGGCTGGCATCGACGCGGTCGCCGCCGGCGGTCAGCAGACTGGTCTCGGTCACCACCGACTGGACCGACTTGGCCCAGGCCTGGAACGGCAGCCCGGTCAGCGGCACCGAGGTCCAGCTGGACGAGACGCTGTTCTGGGTGATCTGGACCATCAGCGGGTTCGACACATAGGTGTTGATGCCGTTGAAGGTGTTCGCCTCGAACTGGATGTTGCGCATGTTGTTGTAGTTCAGGTCGGCAATCGAAGTGTCCACCCGGTCGATCCGCTCGACATTGGCGAACAGCGCCTTGAAGACGTTGCCGACGACGTTCAGCCCGTGGACGAAATGGCCGGTGCCATAGGGCTTGATGGTGATCCAGGTGAACCACGGCACGGTGTTCGAACACAGGAAGGTGTTGCCCGTCAGGGTCAGCCCGCCGAAGCTGAACTCGGACCCGGTGAAGTTCGGCACCGCGCTGTGCTCGTTCGTCCACTCGATCGAGGCGTTGTCGACGTAGTTGCCCGACACGGTGGTCTGCACGTTGGGCTGGGTCAGCACCAGCCCCGCATAGCGCAGCCCTTCGCCCGAGCCGTCGCCCTGGAACCAGTGGTTGCCGCTGATGATGTGACCGCCCCCGTTCGCGACCATGAAATGCGCGAAGCGGACGAAGCGGTTGTTGCGGATCTTGATGTCGTTGGCGTTCACGTTGATCGCCACCGTGGTCCGCTGCTGGGCGGGCAGGTCCATGTCGTTGGACAGGAACTGGCAGTTGTCGACCAGCAGGTCCTGGCAGCCGCGGCCGATCGACGTGATGCCCCGGTCCAGCGGGCGCGTGAAATAGCAGTCGCTGAACTGGATCATCTCGCCCTTGGGCGGCAGCATCACCCCGCTGGCGACCCGGTCGCAGCCGAAATCGACTTTGTGGAAGTTCAGGCGGCTCAACTCGCCCACCCCCGCGAAGTCCAGCAGATAGCGATAGCGCTCGAACGAGTAGACCCGCGTGCCCGCCCCGCCGTAGAGGGGCTGCGACAGACTCAGCGTGCCGTTCGCGACGTTTTTGCCGTTGACGTAGACCTCGCGGCGGACGCCGCTGCCCACGACGCGGCTGCCGATCTCGATGGCGGCGACGTTGGCCACGTTGCTCAGCATCATGGCCTGCGCGGGGTTGTAGGTCGCGCTGCTGCTGGTCCGCCCGGTGGTCCAGGCCGGGCCGGGCTTCGCCTGGATCGCGCCGTTCTGGATGACGCGGCGGTTCGAGAACCCCTCCAGCGAGGGCGCGGCCTGCGCCAGCAGGATCGGCTCGTCCAGATCGACGCGCCGGCCGCAGAGGTCCAGCGAGATGTGGTCGGTATAGCCCAGAAGCGCCTGCAGCGCCTTCTTCAGGCCAAGCGTCTCGTCGCCGAAGGCGTCCGCATAGGTGGGAAAATCGAAGCTGCGCAGGAAGGACACGCGCGTCGCGGCGGGCGTCACCAGGCGGCCCTGGAACCGGATGCGGCTGTTGATCGACAGATCGCCCGACACAAGGAAGGTCCCGGCCGGCACCACGATCGAGCGGCCCGCCGCCGCCTGATCGGCGGCCAGGAACGCCGCGCGGTCGTTCGTGACCCCATCGCCGCGCGCGCCGAAGTCGCGCACGTCCACCCAGTCCAGCAGCGACGGCACAAAGGCCGCCGTCACGTCGTCGATGCGGATCGATTCGATGCGGAACGCCCCGCCATTGGCCCCCACCAGGTCCAGGCCGAAATTGCCGAAGATCGGCACCGTGCCCCAGGGCATGTCCACGCCCGCACGGTTGCCGATGCCGACGATGGCGCTGACCTCGACCACCTCTCCGTAGTTGCGCAGCGCGACCGTCGTGCCGGTGGTGACCAGGCCCGGCACGGTGTTGCGCGACCCATCGCCCGCGCGCCCCGCGATGCGCACGCTGGCCAGCGCGCCCGCCACGATCTTGACCCGGGCCGAGACGCGCAGATAGACGCCGGGGATCATCGGCGTCTCGCCCATGAAGCGGATGCTGGTCGTAGTCTGCTGCTTGACGATCTCCAGGCAGGCGCCGAAATCCTGGTCCGCCGGGACCAGCGACGCGTTCGCCGCCTGATCCCAGGTGGGGCTGCCCGAACTGCCATCGGTGCGCGACCAGACGCCCAGGCCCGCCCTGAAGGCGGGCGGCGACAGCAGCAGCCCGTTGGTGATCGCAATGTTCATCGGTCATCCCTCCGTATCGGCATGAGAGGCCGGCCCCGCAAAGCCCGCCGTGATGCGGAAAGGAATAGTTGATGAAAGGTTAACGCCCCCTGAACCGGGCGCGCGCCGCAACGGCCCCCGGCGCAACGGCGCCGGGGGTCGCGCGCGTCAGCCCTGGGCCGCGGTCAGCTTGCCGTCCAGCGCATCCGCGATCAGTCCGCGGGTCTCATCCACGCCGTAAAGCGCGATGAAGCCGCCGAAGCGCGGCCCCTGATCGGCGCCCAGCAGCACCTGATAGAGGGCCGCGAACCAGTCGCGCAGCGGCTCGAAGCCGTGATCCTTGCCCACCGCAAAGACCATGGATTGCAGCGCCTCCGGGTCGGCGGGCTGATCCCACGCGGCCAGCCGGTCGGCCAGGTCCTGCATCGCGGCACGCTCCACATCCGTGGGCGCGCGGAAGGCGCGGGTGGGCGCCACGAAATCGGTGAAGTAGCGCAGCGCGAAGCCCGCCGCCTGGTCCAGGCCGGGATGGGTCTCGGGGCTGGCCTCCGGCGCATAGCGGCGGATGAAGCCCCAGAGCCCCTCCTTGCCGGTGGCGCCCGCGACAGACGCGAGGTTCAGCAGCATCTGGAACGGCACGACCATGTCGGAGGCCGGGACGTTGCCGCCATGGATGTGCCAGACCGGGTTCGCGGCCTGCTGTTCGGGCGTCTGGTCGGGGAAGGCGCGGAGCTGCTGGTGGTATTCGTCCACGGCCTTGGGGATCACGTCGAAATACATGCGCTTGGCCGTCTTGGGCTTCAGGTACATGAAGTAGGACAGGCTCTCTGTCGAGGCATAGGTCAGCCATTCGTCGATCGACAGGCCGTTGCCCTTGGACTTGCTGATCTTCTGGCCGTGCTGGTCCAGGAACAGCTCATAGGTGAAATGCTCGGGCTTGCGACCGCCCAAGATCTCGCAGATGCGGTCATAGATCGGCGTGTTGGTGCTGTGATCCTTGCCGTACATCTCGAAATCGACGTCCAGCGCGGCCCAACGGGCGCCGAAATCGGGCTTCCACTGCAGCTTCACATTGCCGCCGGTGACCGGCAGGGTGATCTCCTCGCCGTCCTCGTCGAAGGTGATCGTGCCGGCCTTGGCATCGACATGCTTGATGGGGACATAGAGCACGCGGCCCGTCTTGGGGCTGATCGGCAGGAAGCAGGAATAGGTCTGCTGACGCTCCTCGCGCAGGGATGCCAGCATGACCTCCATGATCTCGTCATACTTCTCGGCCGCGCGCAGCAGCACGGCGTCGAACTGGCCCGACCGGTAGAATTCCGTCGCGCTGACGAATTCGTAGTCGAAGCCGAACGTGTCCAGGAAACGGCGCAGCATGGCGTTGTTGTGATCGCCGAAGCTGTCGTACTCCTCGAACGGGTCGGGGACCGAGGTCAGCGGCAGCTGCAGGTGGCCCTTCAGCATGTCCTGGTTCGGGACGTTCTCGGGCACCTTGCGCATGCCGTCCAGGTCGTCCGAGAAGCAGATCAGCCGGGTCGGGATGTCGCTGATCTCCTGGAAGGCCCGGCGGATCATCGTGGTGCGGGCCACCTCGCCGAAGGTGCCGATATGGGGCAGGCCCGAGGGGCCATAGCCCGTCTCGAACAGCACGTATCCCTTTTCCGGCGGCGCCTTCTCATAGCGTTTGAGCACCCGGCGTGCCTCTTCGAACGGCCAGGCCTTCGAGGTCATCGCGGCATCGCGCAGGGTGGTCATGATGGGTTCTCCTGTGATGGGTCCGGATGGCTTATTGAAAGCGTCGTGCATCGTCAATAATTTGCGCCTGACCCAATCGGAGAGCCCCATGACCATCGACCTGCCTTCCCTGTCCCCCTGCGACGCGCTGGTCGCGGTGATGGTGGCGGTGTCCTGTTCGGACAGCACGATCCGGACGGCCGAACTGGTGGCGATCCAGCGCATGGTGGATCACGCGCCGGTCTTCGCCGCCTATGACGACGACCGCATCCGGCCGATCAGCCAGACCGTGATGACGCTGTTCGACGAGGAGGACGGCGTGGACGCGCTGTTCGGCCTGATCCGCGACGCACTGCCCGAGAAGCTCTACGAGACCGCCTATGCGCTGGCCTGCGACGTGGGCGCCGCCGACGGCCGCCTCTACGAGGGGGAGGTGGTGATGCTGGCCGAGATCCGCGATCAGCTGAACATCAGCCGCCTGCATGCCGCCGCGATCGAGCTGTCAGCCCGTGTGCGGCACATGACGCTCTAGGCCAGCCGGGCCGCGAAGGCGGTCAGCAGGTCGGCCTGAAGGCCCTTGGCCGCCTGCGTCCAGGTCGCGACGCCTGCCGGCATCTCCTGCCCGATGGAGCCCGCGCGGCGCGCCGGATCGGCGCAGAAGATCGCGAAGGCGACCTCGCGCCCCGACGGTCCGCGCACGTAGCCCGCAAGGTTCGACACGAAGTTCAGCGTTCCCGTCTTGGCCCGGACCGCAGCGCCCGTCTCCAGCGGATCGGCGCGCAGCAGTGGCGACAGGTTCAGCTCGCGCCCCGGACCCGACAGGATGCGCGTCATCGCGACGGTCGAGATTCGGCTGTCCTCGGACAGGCCCGAATGGTCGGCCAGCCGCATCCCCTGCCCCAGACCGCCCAGCCACAGCCGCATCGCCTCGGCTGAGGCAGGCAGGTCGCGCGCGCCGCTGGCCTGCAGGCCCAGCACCTCGGCCGTGATGTTGGTGGACCAGCGCAGCATGTCGCGCACCAGCTCGCTCAGCGGCGGGCTGTCATGCTGGGCCAGCACCTGTCCCTGCGGCGCGCGCTGCGCGACGGTTGGCGCCGGCAGCACCAGACCGCGCGCGCGGCACAGCGTCTGGAACACGTCCCCCGCATAGACCGCGGGCAGGCGCACCGGCAGCCAGCGGCTGCCCGAGCGGCCCATCGCGCTGCGGGCGACGGTCCAGTATTCGCGATCCTCGTCATGGCGATAGGTGAACAGATCCGCATGATCGCCGGGCATCGCGGTGATGCTGTAGGCGCGCGGGCTGTTCGCGGCGGCGCGCGCCTCGACGCTCAGCTGATAGTCGACGCCGACGCGGCTCCAGCCCAGATGCACGCGGTTGAAGTTCAGGATCATCCCCGAGACGGCGGGATTGTAGGGCAGATGGTCCGACTGCTCGTGCGCGATCTCGGCCAGCGTCGGCAGCGCGCCTTCCCAGACCATGAAGCGGGCGGGCGGGGCGGTCTTCACGTCCGCCAATTGCGCCGCCAGCCGCGCCAGGTCGTCGGTGGACAGGACCGGGTCACCCCCGCCCGCCAGGATCAGCGTGTCGCCATCGCGGATCACCCGGGTGGAGAAGCGGTGCGCGGGCCCAAGCCGGTCCAATGCGTAAAGCGCGGTGATGGATTTCATCGTGCTGGCCGGAGCCAGCGGAACCGCACCCTGCCGCAGCGACAGCGGCTCCATGTCGTCGGACAGCGCCCAGGCCACCCGACCGGGCAGTGCCGCGCGGGCTAGGATGTCGCGGGGGTCGGGTGCGGGACGCGGCAGGGGACGCCGGTCCAGCCCCTGCCCCGCGGCCAGGCCGGGCGCGGCCAGGGCGGCCAGCGTCATGGCCAGGGCCTGCCTGCGGGTCAGCGCGGACATGCGCCCGCCCTCAACCGGGTCGAGGATTGCGCCGACATGGGCAGGTTCAGCAGCGTCCATGCCGGGGCGGCACGATCCGGCAGCTGCGCCGCGCGCCATTCGGGCAGGCGCGCGCGTTCCAGCACCCCCGCCGCGACCGATCGCCGTGCCGCAAGGCGCGATCCGGGGCGGGCCATGACGGCCATCGGCATCGTCGCGGCGATCCGCCGCCAGCGATCCCAGTGATGGAACTGCACCAGATTGTCGGAGCCCATCAGCCAGACGAAGCGGACGCCGGGATAGAGGCGGCGCAGCGCGGCCAGCGTATCGACCGTCCGGCGCAGGCCAAGCCGCGCCTCGATGTCGGTGACCACGATACGCGGATCGGCGGCGACATGGCGGGCCGTCGCAATGCGATCGGCCAGCGGCGCGGGGCCATGCGTCTTGAGGGGATTTCCGGGAGAGACCAGCCACCACACCCGATCCAGGCGCAGGCGCGTCAGCGCGACACGGCTGATCAGAAGGTGGCCGTCATGGGCGGGATCGAAGGACCCGCCCAGAAGACCGATGCGCTGGCCAGGCCGCGCGATGGGAAAGCCCGTCCGCATGGCGCCCGATTAGCGCATCCCTGCCCGCGCGCCAAGGCGCGAAAGCGGACGCCGGGCCCGGCAGGCCCGGCGCCGGTCGGTCACTTCACCGTAATGCGGCCGTCGACATAGGGGGTGTATCCCCCCTCCTGTGCGCCCAGATAGGCGGCCACGACCTCGGCAAGGTCTGGGCCGAAGTCATAGGCGTTCTGCCCCTTTGTGGCGAAGACCTCATAGCCGTCGCCGCCGCCGCGCATGTAGTTGTTGGTGGCGACGCCATAGGTCGCCGCCGGGTCGATGGCCACCCATTCGCCGTCCTGCTGGACCATCACGTCGCTGATGCGCGACCCGGCCGCCGCTGCCGGATCGACGGTATATTTCAGCCCCGCGACCTGCGCAAAGCGTCCGGCCGCTTCCTCATACTGGCTGGCGCCGTTCTCCAGCGCAGCGACGACATCGGCACCGCTCAGCTGGAACGTGGCCAGCACGTTCTGGAAAGGCAGCACGGTATAGACCTCGCCCATCGTCACCTCTCCGGCATCGATGGAGGCGCGCAGCCCGCCGCCGTTCTGGATCGCGATTGTCACGCCCTGGTCGGCGACCCGGTCCAGCATGGCGTCGGCCACCAAGTTGCCCATCTCGCATTCCTGCGCCCGGCAGACGTCGCGGTCGCCGTTGATCGGCGCGGCGGTGCTGGCCACGACCTCCTCGCGCAGCGCCGCGATCGGCTCGGCCATCTCGGCCACGCGGGCGGCGATCGCCTCGTCCTCGGGGACCGAAGCGTCCAGCAGGATCGGCTCGCCCTCGACCGATGTCAGCACGCCCGCATCGTCGAAGGTCAGCGTCAGGTGTCCCAGATACTTGCCATAGGCATAGACCTGCGCGACCGGCACCTGCGCCCCGTCCGCCCCATCGACCATCGTCGGATAGGCCGCCGTCGCGCCCTCCATGTCACCCAGGAGCGTGTGCGAATGACCGCCGATGATCGCGTCGATCCCCGGCACCTCGGCCGCCAGCTCCAGATCGCGCAGGTAGCCCACATGGGTCAGGGCGATGACCTTGTCGACGCCCTGATCGGCCAGCTCCGCCGCCGCGGCGGCCAGGCTGTCGGCATCGTCCTGGAAGATGACGTTCGGGCCCGGCGACGCGGTCTCGGGCGTGTCCATGGCCAGCGCCGAGACGATGCCGATCTTCTGGTCGCCGACCTCCAGGATGGCGTGCTTGGCGACCTTGTCGGCCAGCACGTTCGACTGCGACACGTCGATGTTGCTGGACAGGACGGGGAATTCGACGCCATCCGTCAGCACGGCCAGCCCCTCCGGGCCATCGTCGAATTCGTGGTTGCCCACCGCCATCGCATCATAGCCGATGGCGGTCATGAACTCGACGACCTCCTTGCCCTTGTAGGTCGTGTAGAACAGCGATCCCTGATACTGATCGCCCGCGTCCAGCACGATGACGTTTCCGCCCTCGGCGGTGATCCGGTCGCGCAGCTCGTTGATCTTGGTCGCGATTCGCGCCATGCCGCCGAAACATTCGCCCGCCGCCGTCTGCTCGGCGTCGCAGGTGCTGTCGCGGTCGCTGATGGGCTCGATCCGGCTGTGGACGTCGTTGGTGTGAAGGATGTGCAGCACCGTCTCGGCCTGCGCTGCTCCTGCAAGCATGGCGAAGACTGACGTGGCGGCAAGAAGGCGTCGTTTCATGCGCGATTCCCCTGGTGTCCCTGTTGATCTCACGGGCCAGCTTGGCGCAGGCATCGCACGGGGTCAAATCGTCATGACAGTTCCATGGCGGCACGGCGAAGACGCCTTGACCCCACGCACTGGGTCGCGGCAAATGCCGACATGCAGATTTACAAGGTCTTTCGCGCCGACGAATGGGCGCAGTTGCAGCAGGACGGCCAGAGCCGCGGCGCCCCCGTGGATCTGGCCGACGGCTATGTGCATTTCTCTACGGCCGAACAGCTGGGCGAAACGCTGTCGCGTCACTTTACCGGGGCGGAGGGCCTGGTCCTGTTGGCCTGCGACGCCGACAGGCTGTCGGCCGACCTGAAATGGGAGCCGTCGCGGGGCGGCGCGCTGTTTCCCCACCTCTATCGGCCGCTGTCGATGGCGGACGTCCTGTGGGTCCGGGACCTTCAGGTCCGGAACGGCGTCCATCAGACCGGTAATCTGGCATGAGCATTCGGGAGAAGCTGGGGCTGAAGGCCCTGCACCGTCTCGACCCGGAACGCGCGCACGACCTGTCGATCATGGCGTTGGAGCGGGGATTGGTGCCGCTGCATGGCGGTCCTGTCACGTCGGATCGCCTGCAGGTCGAACTGGCCGGCATGCCGCTTGCCAATCCCATCGGACTGGCGGCCGGCTACGACAAGAACGGCCGCGTCATCGGACCGCTGTCACGCGCGGGCTTCGGCTTTCTGGAGGTCGGGGCCGCCACCCCGCGTCCGCAGCCCGGCAACCCAAAGCCTAGGCTGTTCCGCCTGACGGCCGAACAGGCCATCATCAACCGCTTCGGCTTCAACAACGACGGGGCTACGGTCATCGCACAGCGGATGGCTGCGCGGAACGCTGCGGTTCCGGTCGGTCTGAACCTCGGGGCGAACAAGGACAGCGCGGACCGGGCCGAGGACTTCGCCCGCGTCCTGCAGGTCGCCGGATCCAGCGCAGATTTCGCGACGGTCAACGTCTCATCGCCCAATACGGAAAAGCTGCGCGATCTTCAGGGCGGGGACGCCTTGGCGGCGCTGCTGGCACGGGTCATTTCGGCGCGCGACGCAATGGACCGCCGCGTCCCGATCTTCGTCAAGATCGCGCCCGACCTTACCGACGCCGAGGTGATCCAGATCGCCTCGGTCGCGCGGGAGGCGCAGTTGGACGGCATCATCGCGACGAACACCACCCTGTCGCGCGACGGAATCGGTGGACCGCATGCCGGACAGACGGGCGGTCTATCTGGCCGACCCCTGTTCCAACGCTCGACCCGCGTCCTGGCCTTGCTGCACCGCGAATTGCAGGGCGCGATGCCGCTGATAGGGGTTGGCGGCGTATCGGACATCGGGACGCTATGGCGAAAGCTTCAGGCCGGGGCCAGCGTGGTGCAGATCTATTCGGCCATGATCTATCTGGGACTGTCTCTGCCTGCCCGCTTGGCCGAACAGCTGGACGACCGGCTGGCCCGGGAACGGATCAGTCTGCCGGAACTGACGGGATCGCGCGGCCGCGACTTGATCTAGCGGTACTCTCCGGCACCCAGCAGCTGATTCATGCTGTGCGACGGCTCGGGGCAGCCGGCATCGCCGATGACCCGCGCCGGCACGCCCGCGACCGTCTTGCAGGACGGCACGTCGTGCAAGACGACCGAACCGGCCGCGATGCGCGAGTGATGGCCCACACGGATGTTGCCCAAGACCTTCGCGCCTGCGCCGATCAGGACGCCGTCGCCGATCTTGGGATGACGGTCGCCGTCCTCCTTGCCGGTGCCGCCCAAGGTCACCGAATGGAGCATCGACACGTCGTTTCCGACCGTCGCGGTCTCTCCGATGACGATGGAATGGGCGTGGTCGATCATGATGCCCGTGCCGATCCAGGCGGCCGGATGAATGTCGACGCCAAAGCATTCGGAGCAGCGCATCTGCACGAAATAGGCCAGATCGTGGCGGCTCTCTCGCCACAGCCAATGCGCGATCCGATAGGCCTGCACGGCCTGGAACCCCTTGAAGAACAGCAGCGGCTGGATCAGCCGGTGCGTCGCGGGATCGCGGTCATAGACCGCCATCAGGTCCGCGCGCGCCGCATCTCCCAGCTCGGAGGAAGAGGCATAGGCCTGATCGGCAATCTCGCGCAGGATCTGCTCGCTCATCTCGCCCGACGCCAGTTTCAGCGACAACCGGAACGCCAGCGCCGCCTCCAGGCTCCTGTGATGCAGCAGCCCCGCATGGATCAGAGCGCCCAGCAGAGGCTCGGAGGCGGCCGCCATCCGACCTTCGTCGCGCAACTGCGCCCAGATCGCGTCGCGGTCCAGCGACAAGGGAGTCTTGTCCGTATGGTGCATGTTCATTCTGGCCCACCCGATCTGTCCAGCCCCCTACATAGGATAAAGGTCGCCGCTGGAAAAGATGGGCGGGCCAAAGCACGTCAGGAGGGCAGACGCAGTTCCAGCCAATGGACCGCCAGCGCGATGCGTCCCGCGGTGAACGTCCCGCCCTCCGCCGTCACGATCAGCGGCTCGGCCGCGTAGTATGTCATCGGAGCGCCCAGCATCCCGCGCGCCCACGATCCCTGCTGCTTGCTCAGTCCCTGACCGAACCGGTTCAGCGCACCGGTCGTGCCAAGGCGCCACCCGGTCGCGGTCCCGGTGATCGCGGTCGTCACCCGCGCCACAGCCCCGATGACCATCGCGCCCGACGGGATGAAGACGGGGGTCGTGGCGGTGCCCCCGCTGGTCAGCACGACCTCGCCCTGGGCCATGCCGACGCTCAGCCCCGATCCACCGCTGCCCAGGCTCATCGCACCCACGGACCAGCCGGTGCCGTCATGGATCGCCTCGACACCGCGATCCGCGACGAAGGCGCGCATGCCGCCTTGGGGCGGCAGGAAGATCCAGCCGCCATTGGCGCCCACCGCGACCTTGCCCCCTTGCCCGGCCCATGCGGCCTGCGCGCCCACCGGCACGCCCCAGCACTGACCGTCCAGAACCGCACCCGGCGGCGTCGTGACCGAGACGCTCTGCAGGACCAGGTTGACCATGCCGTCCAGACGCATCAGGGCCTCGTTGACGGTGACGTGCTTCTGCGCCTGCGCCGGCTGCAGAAGCGCCATCTTCAGGCGGGTCGTTTCACTGGACATCGAAGTCTCTCCTTGCAAAGGGGCCGCGCCCGAAGGTGCGCGACAGTTGGGCCAGCTCGACAGTTACGACGCCCGCACGCAGCTGGGACCGGACGGCATCCGGCATGGTCCAGACCGGACTGTCGGTCTGGACCTCGGTCACGACGCCGCCGTTCTGGACGAGGCGCAGCAGATAGCGCTCGGTCTCCTCGCCGAGCGGGATCTCGGCCCCGTCCCATCCGTCCCCCTCGATCCGGCTGCGCCGGACCCAGGTGACGGTCCGCCCCTCCATCCGCAGATGGCAGGGCGCATAGGGGCGCAGGCCAACCCCGGGCGCGACGGTGGTGCGGCTGCGATAGCTGGGATCGTCGGGCGACCGCAGCGCCGGGCCCACGCGCCAGAACCGCTCCGCCCCGCGTGCCGAGGGCGGCAGGTCCAGCTGCCGCGGACCGCCATCCAGCAGCACGACAAGGCTGCCCACCGGCCAGACCTGCGGCATCAGCGCATCCGTCCCCGCCTGCCCGCGCAGACGCTGGCTGATCTCCCACACGTTCGGGGCGACCAATTCGGCCCGCGCGAACTGAAGCACCTCCCACCGGTCGATGGTGCCGTCGCCGATCGCCAGGGCGTTCGCGCCGGACAGCAGCGCCCGTTCGGTGACCGACCGCAGCGGATCGGTCACCAGGCGCAGCCGCAGCGGCGCGCCGCGGTCGATCACGCCGGGTCGCGCCTTCGCCAGCGGCGTCAGCGTCCGACCGATCAGCGCGCGGCGCTGCAGCGTCAGGTTCAGCGCAAAGCCGCCCTCCGCCTCCGCCGATCCATAGGCCGCGACGGCGCCCGGCCAGGGATGCGCCGCAACCGCCAGCCACGGCGCATGCGGCACCTCGTCCCCGCGCAGCAGCGGCAGGTCCATGAAGACCGGAAAGACCGGCATCGGCGGACGGTAGACGCCGATGCCGCCCTGATCCTCATGGTTCAGCCGCGGCGTATAGAGCCCCGGGTCCACGCGGACCGCATCCACCGTGATGGCGCCCGCCCGTTCGACACGGTCGATCCGCCAGCGCAGCGTCTCCTGTCCGGGCATTCGGGTGGTGATCACGTCGCCCGGCCCAAGATCCGCCCGCGACGGCGCCAGGGCGAACCGTGCGGTATCGCGGGCGACCTCCGCCTCCGCAATCCAGCGGTCGGCCACGGCCCGCCCTTCGGGCCGGGTCAGCACCATGGCGAACTCGCTTTCGGACACCGCACGCCGGTCGATGTCGGCAAGGCTCGCCTCGGCCGTCGCGACCGCATAGTCGCCGCCTGCCGCGACATGGCTCAGGCGCAGCATGCCCACGTTGCTCGCCTCGGTCTGGCGGACGGTCTCGAAGCCGGTGACCTCGCCCGTCACGGCCAGATCCTCCGGCCCGATGGCCGCCCGGGCCAGGCCGTTCCGCGCGACGAAGCGCAGCAGGCCGTCGCGCTCAATTGCGTCGAAACCGTGGGTCAGCATCAGCGGCTGCAGCGCCGCCCGCGCGGATTCCGACGATTGTAGCGCATAGCCCCGCACGATGCCGGAGATGTTCGACACGTCGACCGCCTCGACCCCCGCCGCGCGGCACAGGTCACGGACCACGGCACGCAGTGTGACCGCACCCGCGCGACCGTTCAGCCAGTGGCCGCGCTCCCACGCGGGGCCATCCGACCACAGGTCCTGACGGCCCGGAAAGGCCGGATAGGGTCGCGCGTCCCAGCACCACACATGGGCCCGGTCCAGGTCCAGCATCCGCATGCCATCCGCATTCACCGGGTTGTTCTGCGGGTCGCGCCAATGTGCCATCGTCGCCTCGACATAGGCCGCTTGGATCGCATCGTCGCGGGTGCCGTTCGAGTAATGCGGCAGCATGCTCTCGGACGACATCGCGTCCAGGAACTTGTTGGGCTGGTTCGTGGCCTTGTCCAATGCCGCGCAGCCGAACTCGGTGAACCAGATCGGCTTCGATCCGGGAACCCAGCCCGTCGCCTCGACCTTGCGGACCCCGCCCGGCCGGTCATAATGCAGGTTCTGCCACCAGCTCTTGAGATCCTTGTAGCGCCAGACCCAAGCCTCATCATAGCCGCCATCGGTGATCGGCGTGCGCCGCTGCGCATCGCGATCGGCTTGGCTGGCATAGTACCAGTCATAGCCCTCGCCCCCCGCCACGTTCGCTCGCAGATAGTCGATATTGTCGATCCGACCCCAATGGGCGTCCAGATGATCATCGCCATCGCGCCAGTCCGACAGCGGCATGTAGTTGTCGATGCCGATGAAATCGATGTTCGGGTCTGACCACAGCGCGTCCAGATGGAAAAACAGCGACCCGTCGCCGGGATGGTGCCCGAAATATTCGGACCAGTCGCTGGCATAACCGATCTTGACCGCTGGTCCTAGGATCGATCGGACATCGGCCGCCAGCTGACGGAGGGCCGCGACGGCGGGATAGCTGTTGCCAGCCGCCCGTATCTGCGTCATCGCGACCATCTCGGACCCGATCAGGAATGCGTCGATCCCTCCAGCCGCCGCGCATACATGGGCATAGTGCAGGATGAACCGGCGATAGGACCATTCATCTGGACCCGCATAGCGGATCGTCGTGCCGTCGCGGGTGAAATGGCCAGGCTGCACCGTGCCGAAGAACGCCGCGACCTCGGCCGCCGCCGCCGCCGTGCCGTCGGGCGACCCCGCACGGCCGGGGGCGATGCTGGTCGTGATGCGCCCGCGCCACGGCATGACCGGCTGCTCGCCCGCACCATACGGGTCGGACAGACCGTTTCCGCCCAGCTGCTCCATCAGGATGAACGGATAGAAGATCGCCTTGCGGCCCGATGCCGTCAGGGCGCGCAGCCCCTCGATGACCGATGCATCCGACGGAGTGCCGCCATAGATCGGCCGCCCGTGCTTGCGCGACACCTCCATGGCACCGGCACGGTCGATGCCACCGGCCCGCCACGGCATCTCGGCGCCGTCGACCTCCTTGAACTCGACCTTCGGCCTCACCGTGCAGCGATTGATGCGCAGATCGCTGCCAAACCAAGAGACGATCAGCGAGACCGATCCGACATTCGGCAGCTCGCGACCTAGGATATCCAGAGATGCGCTGAAATCCGTGCCGCCCATCGGCGTGTTGGTGTTGAAGCTGCGGCTTTCGCCCAGATCACCGCCCTCGGTCACCGCGGTCGTGGCCAGGCTGTATTCGCCGGTCCCGGGGATCAGCGCCACGGCGCACACGTCGCGCACCAGACCGCTGCCGTCGCGCGCCGGGCAGGTGACCTCGAAGCTCAGCTGCGGCATGCGGTTGCCCCACCGCTCCAGGCTCAGGTTCTCCAGAACGACATAGGCCGTCCCCCGATAGGCCGGGGCCATGTCGCCCTCGATCGCCGCGATCGCCGGATCGGGCATCTGCGTCTCGCTGCCGGGATAGACGCGCATGTTCAGATCGGATTGGGCGATCTCCTCACCGTCTGCCCAGACCCGGCCGACCGACAGGATCGGCCCCTCGGCCAGGGCCAAAGCGACCAACAGCCGATAGCTGACCTGCGTGACCTGGGCGCGCGGCGCACCCTTGCCGCCGCCTGCATCCTCGGTCCGGGTGATCTCCTCCAGGGGGGACGCCCAGATCACGTGACCGGGCACGCGCATCTGTCCCCAGATGCGCGGAATGGCCATGCCCTCGCCCGCGGTCTGGATGCGCAGGCGGTCGATGCGCCCCGTCTCGACCGCCTTCGCACCGCCGCCCAGCAGGCGCTGGTCGATGACCCGGCCCAGCACCGCGCCGGCCGCACGTCCCAGAACCGCGCCCGACAGGCCAAGCACGGCCCCCCCCAAGCCCGCCCCAAGCGATGCGCCGACGGCAGACAGGACAATCGTGGCCATGAGGGCCTCCTTCGTTCGAATGGGTCAGGGAAAGCGGAACCGCGCGACGATCCGCGACCGCCAGGGCGGGGTCAGCGGGCTCTCGATGACACCGTGACAGGTATAGGCATGGATGAACCGCGCGGCATCGCCGGCCTCCGACAGGATGCCCAGATGCTTGGCGATGGCCCCTTGCCGCATCCGGAACAAGAGCACCTGTCCCGGATGCAGGGCGGTCGCAGGGTCGACGGGCAGCAGGTGCCGCGTCGCCGCAGCCAGCAGCACCTCCGCACTGCCGCATTCCGCCCAATCGGCGGTGTAGGCCGGCGGCGCCTCGGGTTCATCGCCATGAAGTTCGCGCCAGACACCGCGGATCAGGCCCAGGCAGTCGCTGCCGCTGCCCGCCACCGACGCCTGATGGACATAGGGCGTGCCCAGCCAGCGCCGGGCCGCCGCAACGACGGGGTCAGTCACGACGACCTCCGGCAGCCTGGGGCGCCATCAGCCAATCCTCCGACGGCAGGTGAGGAAAACCGCGGAAGTTCATGAAATTGCCGAACTTCAGCCGACAGGTCGCGCCGGCCTTGTCGCAGCCTGCGGTGAACCGGACGCGGTCGCCACGCTGCGGTGCGATGCCCAGGGCCGACCACAGCTCGAACACCCGGCGCCCATCGGGATGGACGCGATCGTTCTTGATGATGCCGTGCAGCCCCTCGGCGACACCGGACAGAACCTCGACGCGACCATGCTCGAACCAAGCCGCGTCATAGGCGGGGAACGCCGCGAAGGTGAAGATGCGTCCCTCCGCCACATCCTGCAGCACCCGCTCCACCGACACGGTCTCGCGGGACAGATCGACACGGCAGGACCCGTCGCCAAGACGCGCGTGGCAGCGCGGGTGATAGACCCGTCCCTGCGGCGCATTCAGCGCATCGGACAGCCCTCGCAACTCCGCGCGGAACTGACCGTTGCCGCGCGACACGTCCCCCAAGGCCCCCCGGAACACCAGCCGACGCAGGCTCACATCGGTCCAGTCGACCTCCCACAGGCGCAGTTCGGCCTTGTCCCACCGGCCCGCCATCAGGTCGCGCTCGGTGATGGCGTCGTCGTTCAGCGCGCCCACAGCCTCCGTGTTGTCCACCGACAGGCCGGTCGCCTGAACGACGGCCCGCGCCGTAAGGCCCCGATCGGGACGAAAGACGACACCGCCGAAGGTCAGCGTCCTGTCGTGGTCGGTAAAGCCCAGGGTCATCCCGTCCGCGCGCCGCACGGACCAGGCACGGGCCAAGGTCGTCGTCGTCATATCCGCACCTCGACCACCGGAATGTCCGGAACCTGCCCGGCCTGGAACGACGCCACCGACACCGCGATTCGGTCGGTGTCGAAGCGGACCGGCACGTCGAACTCGAACCCTGCGGTGATGTCGGCGCCGACATCGGGCGCCTCGTTGAAGATGATGCGCCCCGCCTGGTGATCCACCGTGAAGTTGATCTCGGGAAAGACCTCGTTACCGCCGATGCCGGCGCGCACGCTGTTCCGCACCGGCTTGGTGATGGGCCGCTGATAGCGGACCGCACCCGACCGATAGGCCTTGGTCAGGGCAAAGCTGCGGGTCTGACCGTCTCCGACGGCGATCACCTGATCCTCGAAGGTCGGCGCCGCCGAGGGCAGGCAGCTCTTGTGGTCCGACCAGTCCTTCCAGCGGAACCCGTGCAGCTGCCCGGCCCGCGCCTCGAAGAACGCGATGACGGCCGACAGATCGTCCAGCGACCGCAGGCCCATTCCCGCATCGAACCGGCGCAGCGAATGCGCCCAAGGAGTGTTGCGCTCCTCATAGCCGCTGGCCATGGTCACGATCTCGGTCCGCCGCTCGGGCCCGCCGATGGCGCCGAAGGACAGGTTCGTCGGAAATCTCACCTCGTGAAAGGCCATGCCCGTCTCCTCTCAGCTGTTTCGTTCGCCACGCGCCAGAACGCGCGACATCTGGGCGGCGATCTGCGACTGGCTGCGCTGGAATCCCGCCACATCCGGGGTCTGGATGTTGAAGGTCACCGAAACCGAACCGCCACCGCCGGCCGCCGCGACACCCAGTTTGCCGTCGGGTCCGCGCCGCAGCGGCATGATGGCCTCAGGCCCCGCCTCGCCCATCAGGCCCTGGCCACCGCGCATCGGAAAGGCGGTCGGGCCGCCCACCACGCCCCCGGTGACCGCGCGCCCGCTGGAGAAGGCACCGCCCTTGGCAAAGGGCATCACCCCGCCCATCAGCCCGCCCAGCCCGCTGGCGATCGTGCCCGCCAGGGCGCTCTCGACCGGCTTCATGGCGATGCCATAGACCGTGTCGGCCAGCGACCGGCCGATGGATTTCAGCGCATCCGACAGCTTGCCGCCATCCAGCAGCAGCCCGTCCATGGCGCGGCCCAGCCCGCGTTCCAGCCCCGAGGACAGCGTGCCGACCTCGCGCGTGGTGAACATCATCGACTGGCGCAGTCGGGCCAGCTCGGCTTGGAACTCGCCTGCCATGCGGGCATTGCGGCCCAGATCGTCATCCATCTGCTCCAGCAGTTCGGCCCTGTCTCGTGTCGTCATCGGTCTTCTCCCCCGCAGGTTCAGCGACGGACGCGTCCGGCGGACCGGGCGTGTCAGGATATCGGAACGCCAGGTCGGCCAGTCGGTCCCGCGTCATGCGCACGGGCGCCGGACCCACGCCCAGCATCAGCGCCAGCTCCGCCGGGGTCAGCGCCCAGAACTGATCGGGATGCAGGCGAAGATCCTGAATTCCCGCCCGCATCAGCCCCGCCCAGTCCAAACCGCTCCGGCCGCGCGGCCCTCCCGGCCCGCCGATCATTCGGGCGCGCGAAAGGCTAGCGCCAGAAGCCGCGCGGCCAAGCGCGCGGCCTCCAGGGGGCCGCCGCCGATCTCGACTGCGACCAGATCGGCGGCACGCCCCGACCATCCCCCGCCCCGAAGCCCCGCGACCAACACTGCCATGATCTCGCGGCTGGCGATGCGGCCGGTGTCCATCCGCTCCATCAGGCCGGTCAGCCCGTCCGCCCCCAGCTCGGCCTCCAGCTCGGCCAGCGCGCCTAGGGTCAGACGCGCGACATGCTCGCGCCCGTCCAGCATCAGCGCGACCTCTCCGCGGAACGGATTGGCCATCACAGCGCCTCGAAGCTCAGCACCCCGGCCGAGGCCAGCGCGATCTCATAGGTCGCCTCGCCGTCATGGTTGCCCGAGTACTCCAGCCCGGTGATCTGGAAACGACCCTCGATCCGGCCGAAATCGGGGATGATCACCTGAACCGTCGGCGTCTCGCCGTCGAAGAAGGCCTGGCGCGCGCGACCGTCCGTCGCCTCGTCGCGAAAGACGCCCGACCCCGCGACCTGCGCGCTGCGCACGCCCGCACCGCCCAGCAACTCGCGCCAGCCGCCGGGGCTGTCCATGCTGGTCACGTCGACGCTCTCGGCGTTAAAGGACAGGCGCGTCGCGCGCAGGCCCGCCACCGTGACGAAAGAGCCGTCCCCCGTCATGTCCATCTTGATCAGAAGATCACGCCCGTTCTGCACTGCCATCGTCCTGTCTCCTCAGTTCATGTCGATGCGCGCACGAAAGGTCAGGTCGACCTGACGTCCCGCACCGCTTTTCATCCGGCGCGCACTGGCACGCAGGAACCACATTCCGGCCATCCGTCCCCGCGCCAGCGACAGCCCGCCCGCCTCCAGCGCGTCGGCCACGGCCACCGCCGCCGCCTTGACCGCGCCGAAGCCCGCGCCGCTGTCGCTGCCCGCCATCACCGAGATCACGAAATCATGCACCGACCCGCGCGCCGTGGCGTCGCTGGCGTCGCGCGCCTCTTCCGGGCCAAGCGAGACATAGATGCCGCTTGGCGCCGTCACCGGCATCGCGTCAAAGATGGCGTCGCCGACCAGGTCCGCCAGCGCATCATCGGCCCGCAGACGCTGATAGACGGCCGCCTGCAAGGCGACCCCCGCACCATAGCTCATACGCTCTCCTCCTCCCGGGCAAAGCAATCCAGAAACCGGCCGCCGGCATCGGCCTCGGCCACCGCCTCGATAAGGAACAGCCGCGTGCCGTGACGCAGGCGCTGCCCCGATCGCGGCCGGCGCGGATCGCCCACCGGCGCCGCGCGTAGCGTCACGCGCCACTGAACGACGCTGACCATGCCGACGCCATTGCCCTGCTCGCGCCCGGATCGCGCCTCAAGCCGCGCCCACAGCCACCCCAGGGGGCGCCAAATTGTCCGATGGCCGCCCATTCCGTCCGGCTGCCGTTCGGGCGTCTCCAGGGCAAGGCGCGTGTTCATGTCCGGCACGCCCATCACCGCCACTCCCGATTGCCGCGCCCGGCCAGCGTGCGCACGGCGCGCCACTTCTCGATCAGGGCGTTTACGCCGAAGGGCAGCGCATGGCCGCCCCTGTCCTGGCTGCGGTCGTCATAGTAGCGGGCCGCCAACAGGATCACCGCCTGCGCCAGATCCGCGGGAACCTGCGCCCAGCTGTCGCCGAAGCCCGCCGTGAATGTCACCGTCACCGATCCCCGCCGCGGCACATGCGGCAGCACCACCCCCTTGGGCAGGATCACCGGCCGCTGGATATCCGGCACCAGGCACCAGCTCTCGGCCGGGATCTGGGTGCGCAGCCCCGCCCCGTCCTCGATCTCGATCCGCTCGACCGAATGGACCGGCGCCAGGGGCAGCGACTGTCCCAGCCTGTCGCGCCAGTCGTCAAGCTGCATCCGGAAGCGCCGCTTCAGCAGCACCTTGCCGGTTCGCGCCTCGATCATCGCGATCGCGGCACGCAGAAAGCCCGCCAGCGCCGCCGTCTCGGCCGCCTCGTCGGGGCCGTCGAAACCTTGGGCCAGACGCAAATGCGCGCGCAGGGCGGCCACCGGCAGCGCCTCCGCCGCGGGCGCCGTTTCCTCTATCAGCATCATGTTGCGAACCTCCCGTCGTGCCGTCCGCATGTTCCACCATGGGCGGGGCCCCCGAACGGAGCCCCGCCTGCGATCCTGGCCCCGGGGAAAACCGGGACGCGCCCCGCGCCAGCCATCAGCGCGCGCGGACAGTTGCTAAACCGGAATGCCCGGCACCTGGCGCGTCCCGTCCCTCACCCGATCCCCGCCGGGATCAGGCGAAGCGCAGCAGCTTGACGGCGCGGAAGTCGGTGACCCCGCCGCCGACACGCTTGGTGGCATAGAACAGAACATGCGGCTTGGCGCTGAACGGGTCGCGCAGCACGCGCAGGTCAGGCCGCTCGACGATCGTGTAGGCCGAACGGAAATCCCCGAACGCGATCGAGAAGCTGTTGGCCGCGATGTCGGGCATGTCCTCGCTGATCATGACCGGATAGCCCAAGAGCTGCGGCACCTGCCCCGCGGTCAGCGGGTCGGTCCACAGGAAGCGGCCGTCGGCATCCTTCATCTTGCGGACGCGGGCGGCGGTCTTGGAATTCATCAGGAACGACGCGTTCGCGCGATACTCGGCACCCAGGGCATAGATCAGGTCGATCAGGCAGTCCATCGGCGCGGCGGCGGCAAAGTTGCCCGCTGCACCGGTGGTCACGAAGCCGATCTGCCCGGCCGCCACCGTGGCATCCGCCGCGGTGGGATAGGACAGGATGCCACGCGGCTTGTCCACGCCGTCGCCGCGCAGGAAGGCATTGGCCTCGGCGCGCGAGAAGCGGTCGGCGATGCGTTCGGCCAGCCAGCCCTCGACGTCGAAGGCCGCGTCGTCCAGCAGGCGCTGGCTGGCCTTGGGCATGGCCGACAGCTCGTGGACCGGGATCGAGATGCGGTCCAGCTGCGAATTGCCCGTCTCGACCGAGGCGGCCTCCGTGGCCCAGCCCGATGCCATCTCGCCCTTCTCGACCAGCACCTCGTAGACGCTGCCCTCGATCGTCACCACATTGGCGACGCGGCGCAGCGAGGTGGTCGAGAACAGCGTGTTCTGTACGCTCTGCGCCACCTGCGGCGCGGCCAGGAAGCCGCCGTCGCTGGCCACCGACAGGGCCTTCTCCTCGATGGCCAGGCCGCGCAGCCCGTCATCGTCGCCGCTGCGCAGATAGGCGTTGAACGCCTTCTGATGGGGCACCTCGACCTCCGCGGTGGCGGAGAGGGGGGCGCGGCCCCGCAGGGCGGTCTTGCGGTCGATCATGGTCATGCGCTGTTCCTGTGCGTTGAGCTTGGTCTGAATGTCGTCACGGAAGCCCTTGAGTTCGCTGACGAACCCCATCATGGCCCCCTTCAGGTCGGCGGGCATGTCGCCCCCGCCCGCGGCCTTCACCTCGGTCATCCTCGTCTCCTCGTTTGGTGATCGGGGCCGCGCCCCTGTCGTCGGACGGCCCCTCGGGGCAGGTCCGAACCCGTGGACGGACCGGGCGCACCCGGTCCGGAAACTCATACGCCCCGCAGGGCCTCGGCCGCCTGCACGAACAGCGCCGCGACGTCGCGCAGCGCGTCCGTGTCCTTGCGGCCCACCTTCGCCTCGGCCAGCATCGGAAAGGTCACCAGCGACACCTCCCACAGCTCGACCTCGGCCAGGGCGCGGCGGCCAGTCTTGTCGCGCTCGGCCCGCAGCGTGCGATAGCCGATGGACAGCCCGTCGATCGCACCCGACTGGATCAGCGCGGCCGCCTCGCGGGCCTGCGCCACCTCGGGCAGCAGACGGCCCTTGACCCACAGGCCCTTGCCGTCCTCGCGGACCTCGTCCCAGACCCCGATGGGGCGGGTCGGGTCGTGCTGCCACAGCATGCGCACCTTGTCGCCGCGCGCCTCGATCCGCGCCAGCGATGCGGCAAAGGCGCCCGGCAGGACCGCGTCGCCGCCCTGGTCGGTCAGGCCGAACAGGCTGGCATAGCCCTCGATCACCTGCCCCTCGGACAGGACCGGCGGCCCGCCCGTGAACTTCACCTCAAGTCCCGGAACCATGCATCACACTCCCTTCGGCGCAAATTCGATTACTCCCTGGACGGCCTGCGTCAGGATCACGGCGACCACGCCATAGACCGTCATCCACAGCCGCCGCTCCAACCCCTCGATCAGCGCCTCGATGCGTTCGAGGCGCTTCTCGACCTGGCCGAACTGCAGCGCCATGATCCGCTCCTGCGCCTCGAGGCGCGTGTCGTGCCACAGCCCGTCCTTGACGAAACGCGACCCTTCCATGCCTCACGCCCCGTCCAGCGGCGGCAGGCCCAGCAGGGCGCGCTTCTCGGCATCCGTCAGGAAGCCCGCGGCGCTGATGCGCGCCCATTGCTGGTTGCGCTCCTCCGCCAGGGCCGGGATCTGGTCCAGATCGGGGCGCAGCTCGATCTCGGTGCCCTGATGCTCGGACAGCCACCACGCGACCGCCGCCGCGACCCGCGTCGCCAGCGGCAGCACGGTCAGGCGGTAGAAGGCCCGATGCGCCTCGGCATAGTTCGCATAGGTCGCGTCCCCCGGGATCCCCAGCAGCATGGGCGGCACGCCGAAGGCCAGCGCGATCTCGCGCGCCGCCGACAGCTTGGTCTCGTGAAACTCCATGTCGGACGGGCTGAAGCCCATCGGACGCCAGTCCAGCCCCCCCTCCAGCAGCATCGGGCGACCCGCGTTGCGCGCGCCCTGGTGGTTCATCTCGATCTCGCCCACCAGGCGGTCATACTGCTCGGGGCTCAGAACCCCCTGCCCGTCCATGCCCTTGTAGACGATCGCCCCACTGGGCCGCGCCGCATTGTCCAGCAGCGCCTTGGACCAGGCGCTGGCACTGTTGTGCACGTCCAGCGCGACGGCGGCCGCCTGCATCGGCGACAGGCCGTAATGGTCGTCCTGCGGATGGAAGGCCTTGATGTGGCAGATCGGATCGGGACTGCCGGTCATGTCGAAGCGGTGCTTGCGCCCGCCCACCGCATATTCATAGGCGACGGGCCAGCCATCGGCACCCGGCACCACGCTCATGCGGTCCGACCGCAGCACGTGCAGCTCCTCCGGAACGCCCGCGCCATCCGCACCGACCGCCTCCAGATAGCCGTTGCCCGACAGCAGGATCTGCCCGAACAGGGCCTCGAACAGCTCGGCCCGGCCCTGGCCCGGATTGGGGCGCCGCAGCAGGTCCAGCACCGGATGCACCTCATAGCGGCGATCGCGGTCCGCGCAGACCAGCGGCACCGCCGCCGCCGCCTCGGCGATCAGCCGCACGCTGCGGAAACCGACCGGGTTGCCCATGAAGCCCGCCCGCGTCAGCGTGCCGGTATCGCGCGCCGACCAGATCGGGCGGCCCGAGCCGCTGGCAAAGGCCACCACCCGGCCGGTCGCGCTGGCCTTCCTCTCCGGTGCGGGGGACGACTTCTCCTCCCGCGAAAACAATCGAAACGCCATGTTCGCCTCCATGCCTCGGCCATGCAAAAGGGCCGCCCCGTGACGGGCGGCCCTTGCCTGTGGTCCATCTGTCCGCGCGGCCGCTACAGCCGCCGCATCTGCGGCCGCCGCCACCCGGCGGCAGGCTCGATCATCAGCTCGTGCACCGCCCAGACCAGCGCATCCAGCCGGTCCGGACTGCCGCGGCCCTCAAAGCCGCGCACCGTCATCTGGCACATCTGATCCTCCAGCGCGCCCAGGGCGCCCCGCAGATGCTTGATGCGCCCCTGCTCGTAGAGCGCCGCGACCGGTTCGGCGCGCAGCCCCTTGCCCCGCGACGCCCGCAGCGCCTTGAAGGGCACCAGCGGGTCGATCTGGCGGACCACGCTCTCGACCAGGTCGCCGCCCTGGTTTACCTCGGCCACCAGCTTCTCGGCGCCGTGGCGGTCCATCGCGGCGATGGCGGCGCGCGCCCAATCCGTGGGCCCGCCCCGCACGCTCGCATCCTCCAGCACATAGGCGCGCCAATTTTTGGGCTCGCCCTGCATGGACACGCCCGCCACGACGATGCCGCATTCGTCGCTGGCCCGCCCGCCCGTCACCGACGGGTCGACCGCGACCACGACGCGGTCCAGGGTCGGCACCTCGGCCACGCGCGCCTCCTCCAGCATCGCCGTCGTCCAAAGCGCTCCCTCGACATCGTCCAGCAGCACGCCGTCCAGCTCCTGGCGCCCCAATCGCGTGCCGCCATAACGGCTCTCGACCTCGGCCAGGAAGCTCTCCGCCAGATAGGCGCGGTTCGCATCCGTCGGCGCATGGGTCACCACCGTGCTGGCGTTCCCCAGGATGCGCTTCAGCACGCCCACATTGCGCGGCGTCGTGGTCACGACCTGCTGGGGATGCTCGCCAAGCCGCAGCGCGAACTGCAGCATGTCCCAGACATCCTCGGCCTTCTTCCACTTGGCCAGCTCATCGACCCAGGCCGCGTCGAACTGTGGCCCGCGCAGGGCCTCCGGCTCATGCGCGGAATAGACCGTGGCCGTGGCGCCGTTCGCCCAGACCAGCCGCCTGCGCCCCGCCTCCCAGACCGGACGCCGGTCGGGAGGCGAACAGGCCAGGATTCCGCTCTCGCCGAACACCATCACCTCGCGCACCTGGTCGAAGGTCTCCCCGACCAGGGCCACACGATGACACTTCCCGGGCGCCGCGGCCGTGGGCCCCTCGACCAGGCTGCGCACCCATTCCGACCCGGCGCGGGTCTTGCCCGCGCCGCGTCCGCCCATGATGACCCAGGACTTCCAGTCGCCCTCGGGCGGCAGCTGATGCGGCAGCGCCCAGAACTCGAACAGCCAAGGCAGGCTCATCAGCGCGTTCTCCGACAGCCCGCCCAGGAACTCCTCGACCTCAACCGGCCCGGCGGAGGCAAGCCAGGCGGCGCCCGATCTCGTCTCGTGCGGCGCCGAGGTCAAGGCTGCCCCCTCCGACGCCGCCCGCGATGTCCTTGCGAAGTTTGTCAACCTTGCTCCTCTCCGCCATCAGCAGCTGGACGGCCTCGCGGACCGTCTTCGCCGTCTCCATGGCCTTTTTCAGCTTGGCGGGGTCCAGCTCCCCCGACTTGAGCGCCTCAAGCTCGGCCTGATGCCCCCGAAGGTCCTTCACATAGTCCCAGAACAGCCAGCGCAGGACGTCGATCTCGTCCTCGCCCTCGGCGATCTCGGGCATCCGGAACCCTGCCTTGTCAGGCAAGGCGCCGGCCGTGAAAGGTCCTTCGGTTTTCCCGACCCCGCCCCATTCCATATCGTTCATGCGATCTGCCCCGCCTCGTGACCTGTCCGCACGAGCCAAGAAGCAAAAAAGCGGCCCAAGGGTTGCCCCTTGGCCGCTTGCCCACCTCTTCCAGCATGTAAGTGTTCTACCTTGGGCCGTTCGCAAAGTCAACGGCTAAACCTAAAGGCGAACCCGCAACAATCATTATCTCATGAAAACAGTAGCTTGCACCGCGCAACACCCAAGCGGACGCCGCGCAACACCGCCCGGAATCACCCCTTCGCGGCCGCAACGAAGGCCCGGATCCGCGCAACATCCTTGACGCCCGGCGCGGATTCGACCCCCGAGCTGACATCGACCACCGGCGCCCCGGTCAGCTGCACCGCTTCGGCGACATTCTCGGCCGTCAGCCCACCGGCCAGCATCCACGGCCGCAGCCATCGACGCCCCGACAGCAGCCGCCAGTCGAAGGCCAGGCCGTTGCCCCCCGGAAGAACCGCACCCTTGGGCGGCTTGGCATCCACCAGCAGCATGTCCGCCACGACGCCATAGTCGATCAGCTGCGCCAGATCCTCGGGTCCCGACAGGCCCACGGCCTTCATCACCGGCAATCCGAAACGCGCCTTGACCTCCGCCACGCGGTCCGGCGTCTCATGCCCGTGCAGCTGGATCACGTCCAGCGGCACCGCCGACAGCACCCTGTCCAGCAGCGCATCGTCCGGGTCGACGAACAGCCCCACCCGCGCGATGCCCACCGGCACCTCTGCGGCCAGAGCCGCGGCCTGCTCGGGCGTCACCGCCCGCGGCGATTTCGGAAAGAACACGAAACCCAGAAACCGCGCCCCGGCATCCACCGCCGCCACCACATGCGCAGCTTCGGTCAGGCCACAGATCTTGACCTCCGCCACGGCTCAGCGAACCGCCGGCAGGGTTGTGGAGGGCGCCGCCGCCGGATGCGACGGCTGCTCCAGAATGGCCAGAACCTCGTCGCGCGGCGCGGCGTGACGGTCGCGCAGATGGTCGACCTCGCTTTCCAGCCGGGCGGCGGCGGTGCGGGTGCGGCGCGCCTCGCGGCGGATATGCGATTCCCGCAGCCATTCCCAAACCAGTCCGGCCAGCATCCCGAGGGCGAAGGTCGCGACGATCACCAGGAACAGCGGCAGTTCCACCGACCACGTTCCGCCCAGAAAGCCGCCAAAATTGGCCGGAAAGGCGTTCAACGTCACCATGCCCCGGTTGGCCAGTGCGACCGCGACCAGCAGAAGGGCCAGCGCGGCCACGAAAATCAGACGGATGAAGCGCATCGGGATTCCTCGGATGGCAGCCCCGCGCCGGGGCAGGATCGGATAGGGCGGTGGATCAGGCGTCGCCGTTCAGGCGGTCGCGCAGCAGCTTGCCGGTCTTGAAGAAGGGGACATGCTTCTCCTCGACATCGACGGATTCGCCGGTGCGCGGATTGCGGCCGGTGCGCGAGTCGCGCTTTTTGACCGAGAACGCGCCAAAGCCGCGCAACTCGACCCGAGCACCGCGCGCCATGGCGTCGATGACCTCCTCGAAGATGGTGTTCACGATCCGCTCGACATCGCGACGGAACAGATGCGGGTTTTCGTCCGAGATCTTCTGGATCAACTCCGACCGGATCATGTCTTCCCCCTTCTCGACGGGTCCCTCCTGTCGGTCGCGAAGCGCCTGCAGGGCCGCGACGCGTCCCGTGCAGCCAGATCCAACGCCCGACAGAAGTCATTGGTTTCACAGCGTTGCCAGCTTTGGCAGCGCCGCGCAAGCGGCTAGCGGGACAGGCCCATGGCGACCGGCAAAAAAAAGCCAGCCCCGGACGATCCGGGGCGGGCCAAGGTCGGTCGGACAGGTCCGATCAGCTGTTGCGGTTCAGCGCCGCACCCAGGATGTCGCCCAGCGACGCGCCCGAATCCGAGCTGCCGTACTGGTCGATGGCCTCTTTCTCCTCGGCGATCTCGCGCGCCTTGATCGACAGGCCCAGACGGCGGGTCTTGGTGTCGACATTGGTCACGCGCGCATCGACCTTGTCACCGACGCTGAAGCGCTCGGGACGCTGGTCCTGACGGTCGCGGGCCAGATCGCTGCGGCGTATGAACGACTTGACGCCGTTGAACTCGACCTCGATCCCGCCTTCCTCGATGGCGGTCACCTCTGCGGTGATGACCGAGCCGCGCTTCACGCCGTCCACGGCTTCCGCCATGTTCTCGTTCTCGAGCGACTTGATCGACAGGCTGATGCGTTCCTTCTCGACGTCCACGTCCTGGACGACGGCCTTCACCACATCGCCCTTGCGGAAGTCCTGGATCGCGTCTTCGCCGCGGGTGTCCCAGCTGATGTCCGACAGGTGGACCATGCCGTCGATGTCGCCTTCCAGGCCGACGAACAAACCGAACTCGGTGATGTTCTTGACCTCGCCCTCGATGACGGTGCCGGTCGGATGGGTCTCGGCGAACACTTCCCACGGGTTGCGCTGCGTCTGCTTCAGGCCCAAGGACACGCGGCGCTTGGCCTCGTCGATCTCCAGAACCATCACTTCGACTTCCTGCGAGGTCGAGACGATCTTGCCCGGGTGGACGTTCTTCTTGGTCCAGCTCATTTCCGAAACGTGGACCAGACCCTCGACACCGGCCTCCAGCTCGACGAACGCGCCGTAGTCGGTGATGTTGGTCACGCGGCCCTGATGGACCGAACCGATCGGGAACTTCTCGGCGACCGTATCCCACGGATCGGCCTGCAGCTGCTTCATGCCCAGGCTGATGCGGTGGCTGTCCTTGTTGATCTTGATGACCTGGACCTTGACGGTCTCGCCGATCGCCAGGATCTCGGATGGGTGGTTGACGCGGCGCCAGGCCATGTCGGTGACGTGCAACAGGCCGTCGACGCCGCCCAGGTCAACGAACGCACCGTATTCGGTGATGTTCTTGACCACGCCGTCGATCGACTGGCCTTCGGTCAGGTTGGCGATGACCTCGGCGCGCTGTTCGGCGCGGCTCTCTTCCAGGATGGCGCGGCGCGACACGACGATGTTGCCGCGGCGACGGTCCATCTTCAGGATCTGGAACGGCTGCTTCAGACCCATCAGGGGGCCGGCATCGCGCACGGGACGCACATCGACCTGCGAACCGGGCAGGAAGGCCACGGCGCCGCCCAGATCGACGGTGAAGCCGCCCTTGACGCGACCGAAGATGGCGCCCTCGACGCGCTCCTCGCTCTCGTAGGCCTTCTCCAGACGGTCCCAGGCTTCCTCGCGGCGCGCCTTCTCACGGCTGATCGAGGCTTCGCCACGGGCGTTCTCGACGCGGTCCAGATAGACCTCGACCTCGTCGCCGACCTTGATGGTGGCGTCCTCGCCGGGATTGGCGAATTCCTTCAGATCGACGCGGCCTTCCATCTTGTAGCCGACGTCGATGATGGCCTGTCCTGCCTCGATGGCAATGACGCGGCCCTTGACCACCGAACCTTCGTCCGGCGTGTCGATCTCGAAGCTTTCGTTCAGAAGGGCCTCGAATTCCTCCATGGTCGCTTTAGCGCACATACGTGTTCAGTATCCTTTGTGTCTGTTTTCCGGCCTGACGGTTGGCTCCGCCGGTCTTTATGACGCCTTTGGGGCAACCCCAAAGGGTCGCGGCATGACGCCCGACCCGATGAGAAGCGGTCTGTTCTGACCCTGTCGCCGCATTGACTGGGCTTCCCATAGCCCCGATCGCCGCAAAACTCAACGCCTAAACGCGACGCCAGACCCCCGACGCGCGGCTGTATCTGGCGATCTCGGGGGCGTCGAAATCGCGGCCCTCCATCGGGGCGACATGGCGCTCCAAGGACAGCTCCGGCCCGTCCACGTCGATCACCACGAACTCGTTGCGCATGTCGCTGACGCGGGCGCAGAGCGCGGTGCCGGTCTGGATCTGCAGCAGCCTCGGGTGGCGCCCCGTGGCCAGCAGTTCGTCCACCGCCCAGCGATGCAGATGACCGGACAGGATCACATGCACCCCCGACGCCTCCAGCCGATACAGCGCCTCGGATGCGCGCCGCGCCGGAACCTTCGTCACCCGCGGCAGGTGCTGCAGCGGATGGTGCAGCGCCACGATGTTGGTCCCCAGCGGATCGACATTCCCGATCAGCCGCCCGATCTCTCCGTCGCGGATCTTGCCGCGCTGCCACGCATAGGGGTCGGTGCTGTTCAGCGCCATGACCCGCACCTCCCCGGCCCGCGCGACGGGGGTCAGGACAGGCCCGAAATGGCGCCGGAACCCCGCGAAGGGCCAGAAGAACCGCGCAAGGGGGTTCCACAGCGGCACGTCGTGATTGCCCGGCATGCAGATGACCGGTGCCTCGATCCGGTCCAGGAAGGCGCGGGCCTTGCGCATCTGCACCGGCAGCGCGCGATGGGTGATGTCGCCGCCCACCACCACCAGATCGGGCCGCAGCGCGGCGATCCGCTCCAGCAGGGGGGCAATCAGGGCCTCGCGGTGAAAGCCGAAATGCAGGTCGGTCAGGTGCAGGACACGTGCCAAGGGATCACGCCTCGGGCCGGTCGGTCTTGTCGGTGCCGTCGCGCGGCAACAGCACGCGTAGCCCGTCATGGCGCACCTCGAAGCGGAACGGGCTCTCCAGCGTCGTCTTTTCTCCGTCATGCGCCACCAGCTGACGCGGCTTGGGCGTCTCGATGGTCAGGCTGTCGGTCAGGATCAGGTCGAAATCATCGTCCTTGGCGCTTTTCCCCATCGCCATGCGCAGGGCCGAGCGCATCAGCGGCAGCGGGCGCTTCGCCTTGGCGATCAGGACGGCGAACTCGCCCCTGCGAATCTCCTCCGCCCCCTCCAGGCCGAAGCTGTCCAGCTGATAGGCGCTGCGGGCGACAAAGACCAAGGCGCTGGTATAGCGGCTCTCCTGCCCGTCCACCCGGGCCACCAGCTGCATCGGCCTGCGCAGACGGCGCAGCGCGACCAGCACCGACCAATAGGCCGCGATCCGTGACCGCCCCCAGCGGCGATAGATTCCCTCGCGCGTCTTCAGGATCTGCGGATAGGCGCCCAGGCTGACGTTGTTCAAAAAGATCAGGCCGTTGACATCGCCGACATCCGCCGTCTCGACCCGCGCGTTCAAGATCGTGTCCAGTGCATCCTCGACGGTCTCGCCCACACCCAGGTCGCGCGCGAAATAGTTGAACGTGCCTCCGGGCAGCACGCCCATCACCGTCTCAGACCCGGTCAGCGCCCCGGCCACCGCCGATTGCGTTCCGTCCCCCCCCGCGGCGATCACCAGATTGAACCCCTCGCCCGCAACGCGCCGTGCCAGCGCGGGCAAGTCGCTGCCCTTGCGACTCTCGCGCAGTTCGTAATGCCCGCAGGCCGGGGCCAGACGCTCCTCCAGGAGGGCGCGCAGCTCCAGATGCTTCTTCTTGCCCGAGCCACGATTCATCACCACGCAGACCTTGGCCCGCGCAAGGTCGAAGTCCTGGCTGTCGCTCTGCATCGGTGGCCTGTCTCCGGAGGTGGTGCTCATCGTCACACCGAACACCCGACGCCCGCGACGGGTTGCATCCTAGAGCAGCCGGGCCGCCGCCAGCGCCGAAGGCGTCAGCCCCTGCCCGCCCGCCCGCACGAAATCGACCAGCTGGCCGCGCATCCGCGGCTCCCAGTAATCGCGCAGATGGGCCGCGATGCGCGGCGCGGGATCGCCCGCCTGCGTGTCGAAGAAGGCGGCGATCTGGTTGGCCATCATGACCATCTTCTCAGGCGACATCGGACACCTCGGCGCGTAGCCGGTCTGGATGGGTGAACAGATCGAACCCCGCACCGCGGGCGAAGGCCGCCAGGGTGATGCCCGCCCCTTGGGCCAGGCGCAGCGCATGGGCGGTGGGGGCGGACACCGCCACGATCACCGCCCCCCCGGCGATCGCGCATTTCTGCACCATCTCGGTCGAGACGCGGCTGGTCAGCACGAAGGCCCCCGTCCCCGCATCGACCCCCTGCCGCGCCATCGCGCCGATCAGCTTGTCCAGCGCGTTGTGCCGCCCCACATCCTCGCGCGCCAGAACGATCCCCCGCCCCGGCACCAGGAATCCCGCCGCATGGACCGCGCGGCTCTGGTCATGCAGCGGCTGCCAGTCGCGCAAGGCCTCGGTCGCGCCCGCGATCTGGGCCGCACCCATCACCGGGCCCCGCCCGGTCAGGTCGGGCAGGTCGCGCAAGGCTTCCTCCAGGCTGTCGATGCCGCAGAGGCCGCAGCCCACCGGCCCCGCCATGAAGCGCCGCCGCGCGGCCAGCGCCTCGGCCCGGTCCTCGGGCAGCCACATCTGCGCCTCCAGCCCCTTCGGGTGCGCCAGCACCTCCAGCCGCAGGATCTGGGCCGGATCGCTCACGATCCCCTCGGTCAGCGAGAACCCCACCGCGAAATCCTCAAGATCGGCGGGGGTCGCCATCATTACCGCCTGCGTGGTGCCGCCATAGACCATGGCCACCGGCGTCTCCTCGGGCACCGTGCGGGTCACCGGGGCCTGCGTGCCGTCGGCGCGCATCTGGGTCGCGCGCACGGCACGGACGGGGTCGGGAAGGCGCATCACTCACTCCGCGGCTGACAGGACCCGCCGCGACCTCTCGGCCTGCTCGCGGTAGCGCTCCTGCCAGTCCGACGGACCGTTCGAAGCGCTGACCTGCACGGCGGTGACCTTGTATTCCGGGCAGTTCGTCGCCCAGTCCGAAAAATCGGTCGTCACCACGTTAGCCTGCGTGGCCGGATGGTGGAAGGTCGTATAGACCACCCCCGGCGCCACCCGGTCGGTCAGCGTCACGCGCAGCGTCGTCTCTCCGGCCCGGCTGGCCAGCCGCACCCAGTCGCCCTCGGCGATGCCGCGCGTCTCGGCGTCATGGGGGTGCATCTCCAGGATGTCCTCGGGGTGCCAGGCGGTGTTGTCGGTCCGCCGGGTCTGCGCGCCCACATTGTATTGCGACAGGATGCGCCCCGTGGTCAGCAGCAGCGGAAAGCGCGGACCCGTGCGTTCATCCGTGGGGATGTATTCCGTGACCATGAAATGCCCGCGCCCGGACTGGAACCCGTCCACATGCATCAGGGGCGTGCCTTCGGGCGCGGCCTCGTTGCAGGGCCACTGCACCGATCCCAGAACCTCCAGCCGCTCATAACTGACGCCCGCGAAGCTGGGCGTGGTCGCGGCGATCTCCTCCATGATCTGGCTGGGATGGGTGTAATGCCAGGCCGCCCGCCCATCGGCGCGCAGCAGCGCATTGGCCAGCATCTGCGTGACCTGCCAGTCCTCGTATCCGTTGCGGGGCGCCATCACGCGGCGCACGCGGTTGATGCGGCGTTCGGCATTGGTGAAGGTGCCGTCCTTCTCCAGGAAGGACGATCCGGGCAGGAAGACATGCGCGTAATTCGCGGTCTCATTCAGGAACAGGTCGTGGACGATCACGCAGTCCATCGCCCTCAGGCCCGCCGCGACGTGATGCGTGTCCGGGTCCGACTGCAGGATGTCCTCACCCTGGCAATAGAGGCCCTTGAAGGTCCCCTCCACCGCCGCGTCCAGCATGTTGGGGATGCGCAGCCCCGGCTCGGGGTCGATCTCGACGCCCCAGGCCGCCTCGAAGACCGCGCGCACCTCGGGCAGCTTGACGTGGCGGTATCCCGGCAGCTCATGCGGGAAGGACCCCATGTCGCAGGCGCCCTGCACGTTGTTCTGGCCGCGCAGCGGGTTCACCCCCACGCCGGGCCGGCCGATATTGCCGGTCAGCATCGCCAGGTTCGCGATGGCCATGACGGTGGTCGATCCCTGGCTGTGCTCGGTCACGCCCAGCCCGTAATAGATCGCGCCATTGCCGCCCGTCGCGAACAGCCGCGCCGCCGCGCGCAGGTCGGCGGCCGGCACGCCCGTCACCGCCTCCACCGTCTCCGGCGCATGGCGGGGGTCGGCGATGAACTCGGCATAATGCTGGAACTCGTCCCAGTCGCAGCGGGCGCGGATGAAATCCTCATCCATCAGCCCCTCGGTCACGATCACATGCGCCATGGCGCTGACCACGGCCACGTTGGTGCCGGGACGCAGCGGCAGGTGGTGATCCGCCGCGACATGGGCGCTGCGCACGATATCGGTGCGGCGCGGATCGACGACGATCAGCCGCGCCCCCGCCCGCAGGCGCTTCTTCAGGCGGCTGGCAAAGACCGGGTGCCCGTCGGTGGGGTTCGCGCCGATGATCAGCACCACGTCGGTCTGTTCGACAGAATCGAAATCCTGCGTGCCGGCCGATGTGCCGAAGGTCTTGCCCAGCCCGTAACCCGTCGGCGAATGACAGACCCGCGCGCAGGTGTCGGTGTTGTTGTTGCCGAAGACGGCGCGGGCCATCTTCTGGACCAGATAGGTCTCCTCATTGGTGCAGCGGCTGGAGGTGATGACCCCCACCGACCGCCGCCCGTGCCGCTCCTGGATCGCGCGCAGGCGGGTGGCCGCGAAGTCCAGCGCCTCGTCCCAGCCGACCTCGCGCCAGGGCTCGTCGATGCTCTCGCGGATCATCGGCGACAGGATGCGGTCCTTGTGCGCGGCATAGCCATAGGCGAAGCGCCCCTTGACGCAGCTGTGGCCGCGATTGGCCTTGCCATGCTTCCACGGCACCATGCGCACCAGCATGTCGCCGTTCATCTCGGCCTTGAAGCTGCAGCCCACCCCGCAATAGGCGCAGGTGGTGATGACCGATCGCGTGGGCGTGCCCAGTTCGGCCACCGACTTCTCCTGCAGCGTCGCGGTCGGGCAGGCCTGCACGCAGGCCCCGCAGCTGACGCAGTCGCTTTCCAGGAAATTCTCGCCGCCCACCGCCACGCGGCTGTCGAAGCCCCGCCTCTCGATGGTCAGCGCAAAGGTCCCCTGCACCTCCTCGCAGGCGCGCACGCAGCGCGAACAGACGATGCATTTGCTGGGGTCATAGGTGAAATAGGGGTTGCTGTCGTCCTTGGGGATGAACAGCGGATTGTCGTGGCCCCCGCGCAGCCGCGCCTCGGCCTGGCTCCGCGCGCCACTGCCCGATGCGTCGAAATGGTTCGCGCCCGGGGTGTAGCGCACATCGCGCAGCCCCACCTGCCCCGCCGCGTCCTGCAATTCGCAATCGCCATTGGCCGCGCAGGTCAGGCAGTCCAGCGGATGGTCGCTGACGTAAAGCTCCATCACCCCCTTGCGCAGACGGCGGATGCGCTCGGTCTGGGTATGCACGACCATGCCTTCGGCCACGGGCGTGGTGCAGCTGGCGGGCGTGCCGCGCCGCCCCTCGATCTCGACCACGCACAGACGGCACGACCCGAACGCCTCCAGGTTGTCGCTGGCGCAGAGCTTGGGGATCTGCACCTCGGCCATCATGGCCGCGCGCATCACCGACGTGCCCGCAGGCACGGTGACCTGCACCCCGTCGATGGTCAGGCAGACGGGCGGGCCGTGGCGGGCGGGGGTGCCCATGTCGCGGTCGTCGCCGGGCGGGAATGGGGGGAGGATGAAGTCCTTCATTCGGCAGCCTCCTTCAGGACGCTGAAATCATCGGGGAACTGCGTCAGCGCGGACAGCACCGGATAGGGCGTGAAGCCCCCCAGCGCACACAGCGATCCGTCGCGCATCGTCTCGCAAAGGTCGGTCAGCAGCGGGATGGCCCCGGCATCGCCCGCGGCGATCCGGTCGATGGTCTCGACACCCCGCACCGCGCCGATCCGGCAGGGGGTGCATTTGCCGCAGCTCTCCACCGCGCAGAACTCCATCGCGAAACGCGCCATGGAGAGCATGTCGGCGGTGTCGTCAAAGACCACCAGCCCGGCATGGCCGATCAACCCGCCCGCCGCGTCGAAATCCTCGTATCCCATGGCCGTGTCGAATTTCGACACCGGCATGTAGGCGCCCAGAGGCCCGCCGACCTGCACCGCCTTGACCGGACGCCCAGTCGCCGTGCCGCCCGCGATATCGTTGACCACCTCGCCCAGGCTGAGCCCGAAGGCAGTCTCGAACAGTCCGCCGCGCGCCACGTTACCGGCGATCTGCAACGTCACCGTGCCCCGCGACCGGCCCAGCCCGAAATCGGCGTAATGCTGCGCACCGCGCTCGAAGATCACCGGCACGGTCGCCAGGCTGATCACGTTGTTCACGACCGTCGGCCGCCCCAGAAACCCCTCCAGCGCGGGCAGCGGGGGCTTGGCGCGCACCGTGCCGCGCTTGCCCTCCAGACTGTTCAACAGGCTCGTCTCCTCGCCGCAGACATAGGCACCCGCGCCCACGCGGATCTCCATGTCGAAGGCCCGCCCCGATCCCAGCACATCCGCGCCCAGCATCCCCCGCGTCCGCGCGATCCGGACCGCGTCCCGCATCACCCGGATCGCCACGGGATATTCGCTGCGCAGATAGACATAGCCGCGCGTGGCCCCCACCCCCAGACCGGCGATGACCATGCCCTCGATCAGGGTGAAGGGGTCGCCCTCCATGATCATCCGGTCGGCAAAGGTGCCGCTGTCGCCCTCATCGGCATTGCAGACGATGTATTTCTGGTCGGCCTGCGCCTCGGCCACGGTCCTCCACTTGATGCCGGTCGGAAAGCCCGCGCCGCCGCGCCCGCGCAGCCCGCTGGCCGTGACCTCGGCCACGATCGCGGCGCCCTCCATGCCGATGGCGCGGCGAAGGCCCGCCAGACCGCCATGAGCCGCGTAATCGTCCAGGTCCAGCGGGTCGATCACCCCGCAGCGCGCGAAGGTCAACCGCGTCTGGCGCGCAAAGAAGGGGATCGCCTCGACCGGGCCATGCCCCTGCGCGGTCCCGTCCAGGATCGCCGACGCATCCCCCGGCGCGACCGGGCCATAGGCCTGGCGGACCCCGTCGCGCTCGACCTCGACCAGCGGCTCCAGCCAGACCATGCCGCGCGACCCGTTGCGGATGATTTGCACATCCAGGCCGCGCGCCACCGCCTCATCCGCGATGGCCTGGGCCACCGCATCGGCCCCCAGCGCGACGGCGGCGCTGTCCATCGGCACCCAGATCCTCATGCGCCGACCTCCCGCGCCAGGCCTTCGGCGGTGGCCCGCCCGATCAGCCGGCCGCCCAGCATCGCGGCCGGAGCGCAGGCGCACAGGCCCAGGCAGTAGACCGGCTCGACTGTGACCCCGCCATCGGCGGTGGTGCCGTGCCAGTCGATGCCCAGCCGGTCCAGAACCTCGGCCGCCATGCCCGCGCCGCCCATGGCCTGACAGGCCTCGGCCCGGCAGATCTTCAGCACCTGCCTCCCCGCCGGATGGTCGCGGAAATCGTGATAGAAGCTGATGACGCCCTGCACCTCGGCCCGGCCCAGGTTCAGCAGATCGGCCAGGGCCGGGACGGCGGCGGGCGGCACATGTCCCCATTCCGCCTGGATCGCATGCAGCATGGGCAGCATCGGCCCCTCTAGCCCCGCCAGGGGGGCGGCGATCTGGCGGATATCCTCAACCGAGGGGGTGGCTGGCGCGGGGTCACGCATGGCTGGCCTTTCTGTCACATCGCCGCCACTGAACCCCCGGAATGATCGCAAATCAATATCGCAGTTCCGTCATGCGATAGGATCAGCCTATGATACCATCCGCCGCGCTTCGGTCAGCAGCGCCTCCAGCACGGGGGTATGCGGCTCGCGCCAAGGCGCGATCAGGCCCACGGCATGGCCCGGCCCCTCGGGCGCCAGCGGCACCAGAGCCAGCGGTTTGCCCTGCGCCAGGAACCCCGCGATGTCCTGCGGCAGGATCGTGACCCAGCCCCCGGCCAGCACCTGCGAGACCAGCACCACGGTCGAATTGCTCTCGACCATGGCCAGGGGGGTGACGCCCGCCTCGGCCAGACGGCGGTTGATGATGCGGCGGTTCTGCATGTCGGGCGTCAGCAGACACAGCCGCAGCCCGTCAAGCGCCGCCCAGTCCAGCACCCCCGCCCCGGCCAGCGGATGATCCGCAGGCACCACCAGGCTGTAGCGTTCGTCATAGAGCGGCACCGCGCTGACCCGGCCCAGCGGCTCGTTGTCCAGATAGGAGATCCCGGCATCCACCTGCAGATCCTCGATCATCGTCAGGATCTGGGCGGAGCTGCGCGACAGGATCGTCAGACCCACATTCGGATGCGCCGCGCCATAGCGCGCGGCCAGCCGCGCCGCCCAGGTCAGCGCGGTCGGCACCACGGCGATGCGCAGCTGCCCGGTCAGCCCGTGGCGGGTGGCGCGCATCTCGTCGCGCAGCTGGCGGGCATCGCCCACGATGCGCCGCGCCCAGACCAGCGCCGCCTGCCCCTCGGGCGTCAGCCCGCCATAGCGCGCGCCGCGAAAGATCAGCAGGACGCCCAGCTGCGCCTCCAGCTGCTTGATGCCCGCCGATAGGCTGGGCTGGGTGATGCCCAGCGTGGCGGCCGCGCGGCCGAAATGGCCCTCCTTGGCCACGGCCAGGAACATCTCCAGCTTGTCGATCATCGCGTCCTCCCCCGCGCCATCAGGGCCTGCGCGGCGGGCGGGGTCAAGCCTTGCATCCGGGCTGCGGCGCGGCCACGCTGACGCGATGATCGACATCCTGCTGATCCACGGGGCCTGGCATGGCGGCTGGTGCTGGGCGCGCGTCGCGGCGGCGCTCCGGGCGCGCGGCTGGCGCGTGGCCTGCCCCGACCTGCCGGGGGCGCCCGGCACAACGCTGGCCCGCGCGGTCCGCGCCCTGCCGCCCGCGCGCATCGTGCTGAGTCATTCGATGGGCGGCATCCCGGCCGAGGCGCTTGCCGCGCGCCACCCGCCCGCGGCCCTGATCCACCTGTGCAGCTATCTGCCCCGTCCCGGCGACAGCTTGGCCACGCTGGAGCGTCTGCTGCCCGCAGCACCCCGCCGCTGGCCGCGCGACGCGGACGGCCGGCTGATCCTGCCGCCCGATGCGGCGCGGGCGATGATGCTGCATGACACAGCCCCCGCGACGGCGCGCCACGCGCTGCGCCGGCTGAGGCCGCAGCCACAGGGCGTGATGCGCGACCCCTTTCCCGGCCCCGCCGCCGCCGCCGTGCCGCGCCACTATGTCCTGTGCGAGGGCGACCGCGCCATCGCCCCCGCCCTGCAGCGCGCGATGGCCGCACGCGTGCCGGGCGTCACGCTGCACCCGCGCCCGTGGGACCATGCGCCCTTCCTGACGCAGCCGCGCGCGCTGGCCCGTCTGATCGACGCCATCGCGCGCGATCACGCCGCCCCCCCTTGCCACCGGGCGGCGGATGCGCTGAAACGGCGCGGCAGAACGAAAGGCCCTTCCCGTGATCCCAGCCCGGCTTGCCACCCTTGCCACCGCCCTGGCGGGTGCGGCGCTGTTCATCGGGCTGGGCCTGCCGCTGCCCTGGTTGCTGGGACCGATGCTGGCCTGCCTGATCGCCGCGCTGGCGGGCATGCGCATGGCGGGGGCGGGGCCGGTCGGCACCTTCCTGCGCACCATCCTGGGGGTGGCTGTCGGCGCGTCGATCACGCCCCAGGTCCTGGCCGGGCTGCCCGCGATGGCCACCTCGCTGGCGGTGGTGCCGCTCTTCATCGCGGTGATCGCGGCGGTCGGCTATCCGCTGCTCAGGCGGGGCTTCGGGCTGGATCATCCGACGGCCTGGTACGGCGCCATGCCCGGCGGGCTTCAGGACATGCTGGTCTTCGGAGAGGAGGCAGGGGGCGACATCCGCGCCCTGTCGCTGATCCACGCGACCCGCATCCTGGTCATCGTGACGGTCGCGCCGCTGATCCTGACGGTCTGGTGGGGGCTGGACCTGTCGCAGCCGCCCGGCGCGCCCATCGCGTCGATGGGCTGGGACCAGATCGCCCTGATGCTGGCGGCGGGGCTGGCGGGCTGGAAGATCGGCGAACGGGTCGGGCTCTTCGGCGCGTCGATCCTGGGGCCGATGATCCTGACGGCGGGCCTGTCGCTGGCGGGACTGATCCAGACCCGCCCCCCGGCGGAGATGATCCAGGCCGCGCAGTTCTTCATCGGCATCGCGGTCGGCGCGAAATACGCGGGCATAACCGGGCGCGAGCTGCGCGTCTTCGTGGCGGCGGGGCTGCTCTATGCGCTGATCCTGGCGGTGATCAGCCTGGTCTTCGTCGAGGCGATCTATCTGCTGGGCCTCGCCCCGGCGCTGGACGCCTTCATGGCCTTCCTGCCGGGCGGCCAAGCCGAGATGGTCGTCATCGCCATCATCGCCGGCGCCGATCTGGCCTATGTGGTCAGCCACCACATCCTGCGGATCGTGCTGGTCATCGTCCTGGCGCCCCTGGCCGCGCGGCTCTTTGGACGCCGCTAGAGGTCGTCCGGCCGGTCGATATCGCGCAGCAGCCCCGCCGCCGCGACATGCTGCGCGGGCGGCAGGGCGCGCAGCAGGGCACCCGCCCCCCGGTCGCCCTGAAGCGATGCAAGCGCCATGAGGCTCGCGCGCGGAAAGCAGGCCGGAGGCAAAGGCGCCTCCCCGTCATGGCTGCAGGCGGGCAAATCGTCGGTCGCGGCGTCCAGCACCGCCGCCAGATGCGCTCCTGTCACGTCCGGCATGTCACCCAAGGCCACCAGCAGCCGGTCGGGCGACCCCGCCGCCTCCAGCCCGGCGCGCAGGCTGGCAGACTGATCGCCGGGGTCGATGCGGATGACCTGAAACCCGTCCAACCACGGCAGCAGCGCGGGGTTGGCGATGACCGCGATGCGCCGGTCCAGCGGACAGTCCCGCATCGCCTGCGCCGCATGGTCCACCAGAGGACGACCGCGCAGCATCGCCAGCAGCTTGTCCTCGGGGCCAAAGCGGCGCGAGGCCCCCGCCGCCAGCAGCAGGCCCGTGCGGATCACCCGATCAGCGCCTCATGCGCGGCCAGGATCTGCGTCAGCGCCGATGCCGCGATCAGCCGCGGGTCGCGCGCGGGCGCGGTCACGCCGATGGGACCGGTGATACGCGCCAGCACTGTCTCGTCAAAGCCCCGGTCCGCCAGGGCCGCCAGACGCGCGGCCTGCGCGCGGCGCGACCCCAGCGCGCCGATATAGAACGCCTCCGACCGCAGCGCCCGTTCCAGCGCGGGCAGTTCGCGGTCGTGGTCGTGAAACAGCGTGACGACCGCCGTATGCGCATCGGGCCGCGCCTCCTGCCCCAGCGCGGGCAGGTCCATCGCCGCGACCAAGGTGCGCAGCGCCTGCGCCTCGTCGCCCTCGCCATGGATCTGGAAGGCGGGCGGGGGCGGCAGGGTCAGGGCGAAATCGTCGGGGTCGGGCTGGCCAGCGCGGCAGGGCGCGCCGGTGCGCAGGTTCAGGCACCAACGCCCGGTGCGGCGGCGGATGCGGTCGTCCCAGATCGCACCCAGCCAGTCCGGGTCCGGCCGATGGATCAGCGCGATCTGCACCGTGCCGCCGCAGGGCAAGGGCAGATCGACCGGCCCGCCGCGCCCATAGGTCAGCCGCGTGACGGGACCGGGCGCATCCAGATGCGCGGCGATGTCGGCGTCGATGCAGCCCGCGCCCAGCCGTCCGACCCGTGTGCCGTCCGCCCAAAGCGCCATCATCGCGCCGGGGCGGCGGGGAAAGCCGCCCTCGGCCCCGGTCAGCAGGGCCAGCGCGCCGCCGGGACGGCGCAGCAGCGCCTTGACGGGGCAATCGGAGACGGCGGCGATGGGGGCGGAGATCGACATGGCATGGGCTTTCGGCAGGGGCGGCGCAACTTTTTCGCGCCACTCTGGCCACGCTAACGCGCGAAGCCCAAAATGGATGCCGAAATTCGCGGCAGGGCCGCGGCTTTTTCGCGGGCGGCGTTATTCCGGGCAGGGCTGCCCGGCTGCACCCCATTTCAGCACGTCGTCGATATGCGCCTGAAGCCCATGGGGCGCAGGCTCTCGCCCGCCGCCGGGCCGGAAGCCCCAGGCGACGAAGCCGCCATGGCTGGCGTCGTCCCGCAAATGCTCGGCCAGCTCGACCCAGTCGCGCCCGCCATTCGTGGCGGGGTCGCGCAGCTGGCGGCAGATCGCCGCACCGTCCAGCCCGTACCACGCCATCTCGACCGGGGGCAGCTGCCAGGGGATCATCGCCTGCGGCGCGGCATGGGGGGCCGACTCCAGGCTGTCGCCGGTGATGTGGCAGGTGGCGCAGGGCAGCGTCTCGATGCCCATGCGGCTGTCGCCGCCGCTGATGTTCATGCCATGCGGGCGGGTTTGGGGATATTCGGGGCCGGACCACATCGGGCGATGGTCGCCGCCCACATGGCAGTTCGCGCAGCGCGGATGCGAGACGACCTCATGCACCCGCTCCCATGCGGCCAGCCCGTCGGCGGTGCTGACCGAACCCTCCTCGGGCGGGGCCACGATCGAGGGCATCACCTCCTCCGCCCAGGCCGGGGCGACCATCAGCATCAGCGCCAGGACCCGCATCATGCGAAGCGCACCCCGCGGGCAAAGGGCATCTCGCGCAGGCGCTGGCCGGTCGCGGCAAAGATCGCGTTGCCCAGGGCCGCGGCGGCGGGCGGCACGCCCGGCTCTCCCAGCCCGCGCAGGGGGCCGTTCTCCAGCAGGCGCACGGCGGTTTGGGGCGTCTGGTGCATGCGCAGCCCCTCATAGGCGTGATAGTTCGTCTGATCGGGCCGGTGGCCGCGATAGGTCAGCTCGCAGTTCATCGCATGGCCCAGACCGAACAGCATCCCCCCCGACAGCTGCGCCTCGGCATTGACCGGGTCCAGCACGATGCCGACATCGGCCACGGCAAAGGCCGCGGTCAGGCGCAGGCCTAGGGGCGTCTCCTCGACCTCGACGACCTCGGCGCAGGGCACGCCGAAGGACAGGCAGAACGCCACGCCCCGCCCGCGCCCCGGCCCCGCCTGACGGCCGGTCCAGCCCGACAGGTCGCGCAGCGCCTCCAGCACCGCGCGCGATGGCTCATGATCGCACAGCCGCAGCAGCCCCTCCATCGGGTCGATGCCCCCCGCCGCGAACATCTCGTCCAGCGCGGTTCCCAGGAAGAACCCGTTGGTCGAGGCCCCGACCGACCGCCAGCTGCTGACCGGCACCGTTTCCGGCGCGCGCAGGCCGGTCACGCGAAAGTTCGGGATGGCCAGCGGCTGGTCCCAGGCCCCGGTGGTGATGCTGACATCCGGGCCGGGCGGCGCGCTGCTGACGCGGCCGAACCAGGACGCGATGACCGAGGGGCTGGCCACCGTCAGGTCCAGCGCCTGCACCCCGTCGGCCGTCACGCGCCCGCGCATCCGCGCGATCTGGGCGGGGCGGGCCTGGTCATGGGCGAAATCCTCCTCGCGCGTCCAGGTCAGCTTGACCGGGCAGCCGGGCACGGCCATCGCGACCTGGACCGCCTGCTCGATGAAGTCGATCTCCAGCCGCCGGCCGAAGCTGCCGCCGATCATCTGGTTCTCCAGCCGGATCGCGGTCTCGGGCAGGCCGGTCAGGGCGGCGGCGCGGGCGACCGCGAAATCGGGGACCTGCGTGCCGGCCCAGATGGTGCAGGCACCGTCGGTGACCAGAACGGTCGCGTTCATCGGCTCCATCGGCGCATGGGCCAGGAAGGGCGCGCGATATTCGGCCGTCATGGCATCCGCGCCGATGGCCGCGTCCACGTCGCCGTCGTCGCGCTTGCGGCTGTCGATGTCGCCCGCCTCATGCGCGGCGGCAAGCCCCGCCCAGATGGCGTCCTGATCGCCGGGCCGGTCGGGCCCCGCGAAATCGACGTCCAGCGCCGCGGCCGCGCGCATCGCCGACCAGGTGTCGCGCGCCAGGACCGCCACGCCCCCGTCGATTGGCAACACGCGCAGCACGCCGGGCAGGCTCTCGGCCGCGACCGGGTCCAGCCGCGCGACGCTCCCGCCCCAGGGCGCCATGCGCACCGTCGCATGCAGCATCTCGGGCATGGCCAGGTCGATGCCATAGACCTGCCGCCCGGTCGATTTCGCGACCACGTCGGCCCGCGCCATGGGCTTGCCCAGCCAGCGCCATTGCGACCGGTCGCGCAGGACGATGTCGGTCACCGGCTCCAGGGCCGCCGCCTCGACCGCCAGGTCGGGATAGGGGATGCGCCGCCCGTCGGGCAGGAGGACCGCGCCGTCCTCGGTGTCCAGATCGGCGCGGGACAGGCCGTGGCGGCGGGCGGCTGCCTCCTTCAGCGTCTCGCGCGCGACCGCGCCTGCCTCGCGCAGCTTGTCGAACCCGTCGGGGGTCGAGCTGGACCCGCCCGTCATCTGCCATCCCAGAAGCCGGGCCGGGATGTCGGCGGCACTGCGCGCCGTCTCGGCCAGCCAGCCGGTATCGGTGGGCGCGAAGGGCAGGAAATCCGCGATCAGCGCGCGGTTGTAATAGGTCGGGCTGACCGGACCGGGCACGATGCGCGCGGTGGCCGGGTCGATGTCCAGCTCCTCGGCGATCAGCGCCGCCTGCAGCCAGCGCGCGCCCTGCCCCTTGTCGGCGCGCGGCGCGACCAGCGTCACGCCCTCGGCGTCGATCAGCACATAGGGGTTCAGCGCGCGTTCCCCGCTGCCCGCGAAGGGGTCCGGCAGGGGCCGGGCATAGCGCCAGGCCCCGAAGGCCACGCCCCCCGCCACCGCGACCGAGCCGATCAGGAAGCCGCGCCGCGCGATCCGCCCGATGCGCGCCATCAGACGCCGCCCATGCGCAGGGACGCGTCGCGGATCGCGGCGCGGATGCGCGGATAGGTGGCGCAGCGGCACAGGTTGCCGGACATGGCCGCGTCGATGGCCGCGTCGTCCGGCTCGGCGTTCAGCGACAGCAGCGCCGCCGCCTGCATGATCTGGCCCGACTGGCAATAGCCGCATTGCGCGACCTGCCCCGCGATCCAGGCGGCCTGCACGGGATGGGGCGCCTCGGGCGTGCCCAGGCCCTCGATGGTGGTGATCTCTCCGCCGACCTCGGCCAGGGTGATCTGGCAGGCACGGACGGCCATGCCGTCCATGTGCACCGTGCAGGCTCCGCATTGCGCGATGCCGCAGCCGTATTTCGTGCCCGTCAGACCCAGAAGATCGCGCAGCGCCCACAGCAGCGGCATCTGCGGATCGGCGTCCAGGTCGTGGCTTTGTCCGTTGACGATCAGTTGCATGGCCACATCGTGCCGCAGCCGCCCCGCGCGCACAAGCCGGGGCCGCGACGCCCGCCGGGCCCGGACGGCAAAAGACCGCCGATCCCCGGGGGATGGCGGTCCTTGGCGGTCTTCGGACGCAGGGCGTCCTCGGACAGGCGCGATCTTACTTGATCTTGCCTTCCTTGTATTCGACATGCTGACGCACGACCGGGTCGTATTTCCGGACGGTCATCTTTTCGGTCATCGTGCGGGCATTCTTCTTGGTCACGTAGAAGTGGCCGGTGCCGGCGGTCGAGTTCAGCCGGATCTTGATGGTGGTCGGCTTCGCCATGGTTGTTGCTCCTGCTTCGGGGCAATCGCGCGCCGCAAACCCCGTGGAATTCGTATCGAAGCCGCCTTTTAGCCGCGCGGGCGGCGAAGTCAACCGCCAAACCCCCGCGCGGACCGGAAAAAGCCGCGATCAGCCGTGATGGATGGCCACGGTCTTGACGCGGGTGAAGCCGTAGAGCGCCTCGAACCCCTTCTCGCGGCCGTGCCCGGAGCGTCCGGTGCCGCCGAAGGGCAGCTCGACCCCGCCGCCCGCGCCATAGTTGTTGACGAAGACCTGCCCGCAATCCAGCGCCGCAGCCATGCGCAGCTGCCGCCCCCCGTCGCGGGTCCAGACCCCCGCGACCAGGCCGTAATCGGTGCCGTTGGCCAGGCGCAGGGCGTGGGCCTCGTCGTCGAAGGGCATCAGCACCTGCACCGGGCCGAAGATCTCCTGCTGGGCCAGGTCGTGGTCCGGCGGCACCTCCGCGAACAGGGTCGGGCGCACGAAATGCCCGGCCGGATCGGCGTCGGGATGGATGCGCCCCTGCCCCGCGACGGCCAGTTCGGCCTGTCCGCGGTCGATGAAACCCTGCACCAGCCGCCGCTGCCGCGCCGAGACCAGCGGCCCCAGGTCGCGGCTGTCCTGCGCCGGACCCGCGACCAGCCCGTCATAGATCGCGGCCATCCGCGCGCGCACCGCGTCATAGACGCCGCGCTGGACCAGCACGCGCGACGCGGCCGAGCAGGTCTGCCCCGCATTCTGCAGGCAGGAGGAGACCAGCACCGGCACCGCCCGGTCCAGGTCCGCGTCGTCGAAGACGATCTGGGGCGACTTGCCGCCCAGCTCCAGCGTCAGCGGCACGACATGGGCCGCCGCCGCGCGCTGGATCGCGGCGCCCGTGGCGACCGATCCGGTGAAGGACAGGTGATGCACGCCCGGATGGGCGGAGAGCGCCGCGCCGACCTCGGCACCGAGGCCCGTCACCACGTTCAGCGCCCCCGCGGGCAGCCCCGCCTCGGCCGCGATCTGCGCGAAGACCAGCGCCGAGAGCGAGGCGTCCTCGGCCGGCTTCAGCACCACGGCGTTGCCCGCCGCCAGCGCCGCCGCCACCGCCCGGCCCAGGATCTGCATGGGATAGTTCCACGGGATGATGATCCCGCAGACCCCGTGCGGCTCGCGCAGCGTATAGACGGCATAGCCCGGCTGATAGGGAATCGTCGTGCCCATCAGCTTGTCGGCCGCGCCGCCATAGAACTCCAGATAGCGCGCCAGCGCCGCCGAATCGCGGCGCGACTGGTCCAGCGGCTTGCCCACGTCCAGCGTCTCGATCAGGGCCAGGTCCTCGGCTCGCGCCTCCACGCGGGCGGCCATGCGGGTCAGGATGCGGCCCCGGTCGGTCGCGGTCAGCGCGCCCCAGTCCCCGGCCAGCGCGCCCTGGGCCGCGGCCACGGCCGCATCGACGTCCGCCGCCGCTCCCTGCCCGATGGCGCCGATGACGCGGCCCGTGGACGGGTCCTCGACCGGCAGGGTGCGGCCGCCGTCAGGGGTGCGCCAGGCGCCGCCCACGAAGATCCGGGTCGTGTCGATGCGGGTCAGCGCATCCAGCGCGGGCGCGGCGGAGAGGGTGTCGGCGGCGGTCATGGTCGCTCCTGTCGTCTGGAGAAAAATCGCATCCGCGTCTTGTGACCCGCCCCCGCAGGGGCCAAGCTGCCCCCCTGACAGAGGAGGAGCGGACGATGGAAAAGATGACGGTGGGCATGGTGGGCGTGGGCCTGATGGGGCATGGCATCGCGCGCAACCTGGCGGCCAAGGGCTGGCCGCTGATGTTCCTGGACCATCCGGGCAACCAGCCCTCCGAGGATCTTGAGGCGCTTGGCGCGACGCGCGTCGGGGCGCTGGCCGATCTGGCGGCCTGCGACGCGGTGATCCTCTGCGTCTCGGGCACGCCGCAGGTCGAGGCGGTGCTGCTGGGCGACGGCGGCCTGCTGACCACGATGCGCCCCGGCACGGTGATCGTGGACTGCTCGACCGCGATCCCCAGCTCGACCCAGGCCCTGGCCGATCGCACGCGCGAGGCCGGCGGCGCGTTCATGGACGCCGCCATGACCCGCACGCCGCTGGAGGCGGAACAGGGGCGGCTGAACCTGCTGGTCGGCGCGGATGGCGACCTCTTCAACCGCATGCGCCCCCTGCTGGGCGCCTTCGCCGAGAACATCGTCCATGCCGGAGAGGTGGGCGCGGGCCACACGCTGAAGCTTCTGCACAACTACGTCTCGATCGGCTGCGCCACGCTGATCAGCGAGGCCGCCGCCTGCGCGCGCCGCGCGGGCATCCGCGACACGGTCTTCGTCGACGCGCTGGCCAAGGGCGGCGGGCACGGCGCGGCGCTGGACCGCATCGCGCCCTTCCTGCTGGAGGGCGACGTGTCGGGGATGAAGTTCTCGGTCGCCAATGCCGCCAAGGACCTGGCCTATTACCTGCAGCTGTCGCGCGACGTCGGCGCGGATCACCACGCGGCGACCGGGGTGGACGCCGCGCTGCAGTCGCTGACGCGGGACGGCTTCTCCGACAGCTATCTGTCGCAGGCGGCCGAGGCCTTCGGCCGGGACCGGAGCGGCCACGACTAGGCCGCGACCTGCGGCCAGGGCCGCGCGGGGGGGGCCATGCGCTCCCACGCGCGGGCGGCACGCAGCACGCCCATGTCGTCGAAGCGCCGCCCCGCGATCTGCAACCCGATGGGCACGCCCGCCGCGTCATGGCCGCAGGGTACGCTGATCGCGGGTTGTTCGCCGATGTTGAAGGGCGCGGTGAAGCCGATATGGCTCATGGCGCGCGCCACGTCATTGGCGTTGGGATAGGCCCAGTCCGCCGGAAAGCTGACATTCGGAGAGACCGGCGACAGGATCAGGTCGAACCCCTGCGTCGCCACGGTGGTGCGGCGGCGGATCTCGACCGTCGCGCCATAGCTGCGCCAGACATCCTCACCGGCCCGGCCCAGACCGGATTCGGCCCATTCGCGCACCAGGGGCAGGATCTTCGCGCGCTGTTCGGGCGACAGCGCCTGCACGTCCAGCCCCGCCCGCGTGCGCCAGAAATCGTCCAGGCCCTGCAGCAGGTCGGGGCTCATCCACGGCTCGATCGGCTGGACCTCGGCGCCCGCCCGTTCGAACAGCGCCGCCGCGGCCGTCACCGCGTCGCGGACCTGGGGATCGACCGCCATGCCGCAGCCCGCATCCATCAGCAGGCCGATGCGCAACCCGTCCAGGTCGCGGTCCAGGTCCAGCCAGCCGATATCGGCGGGCGGCAGGGACATGTGGTCGCGCGCATCGGGCCGGGACAGCACCGCCATGGCCATGGCCGCGTCGGTGACGGTCCGCGTCATCGGCCCCGCCGCGCGCCCCATGAAGGGCGGGTCGATCGGCACGCGCCCCAGGCTGGGCTTCAGCCCCACCAGCCCGCACCACGCGGCGGGCAGCCGGATCGATCCGCCGATGTCGGTCCCAAGATGGATCGGCCCATAGCCCGCAGCCCCCGCCGCCCCCGCCCCCGCGCTGGAGCCGCCGGGGTTCATCGCGGTGTTCCACGGGTTGCGCGCCAGCCGGTGAAAGCTGGACAGGCCCGAGGACAGCATCCCGAAATCGGGCATGGTCGTGCGGCCCAGAAAGACCGCGCCCGCCTCGCGCATGCGGGCGGCGGGGGGCGCGTCCTCGGCGCGGGGCGTCATGTCGCTGACCGCGGTGCCCAGGGGCATGGGCACGCCGCGGGTGGCGATGTTCTCCTTGACGGTGATGGGCACGCCGTCCAGCGACACGCCGCCCACCGTCAGCGGTTCTCCGCGCCGCCAGCGGTCCTCGGACGCGCGGGCGGCCTTTAGCGCCTGGTCGTGATCGACGGTCCACATCGCGTTCAGCACCGGCTCGCAGGCGTCGATGCGCTCCAGCACGGCGCGGGTCACCTCGACCGGGGACAGGCTGCGCTCGGCAAAGGCCGCGGTCATCGCGGCGGCGGTCAGGTCGGCAAATGCGGTCATGGGGTCCTCAGATGATCCGGGTCAGCAGGCCCGCGGCCAGGCGCGCGCGCTCGGGCAGGCTGTCGATCTCGATATGTTCGTCCAGCGTATGCAGGCCGCGGCCGCGCACGCCGATGCTGTCCAGCGTGGGCACGCCCATCGCGCCGGTGAAGTTGCCGTCCGACCCGCCGCCCGACCGGTCCGAGGACAGGTCGAACCCGATCTGCGCCGACAGGTCGCGCGCCAGGTCATAGAGCGCCATCGTACCCGGCTGCGGCTCCCAGACCGGGCGGGTGACGCCGCGGGTGACGGTAAACTCCACCCCGTCCCGCTCGCCCTGCAGCGCCAGCATGGCCGCGACACCGCGGTCCAGGTCGGCTTGCGTCTTGGCCATGGACAGGACCTCGGCCCGGCATTCCGAGGCCACGCAGTTCACCCATTGGCCGGCATGGATGACCCCCACCGAGAAGGTGCAGTCCTCGGTGGTCATCGCCTCGATCTCCAGGATGCGGCGGGCCATGGCGGCGATGGCGGACCGGCCGTCCTTCAGCGCCCAGCCCGCATGGCTGGGCCGGCCATGGGTCAGCAGGTCGAACCGCGCGATGGCGTATCGCCCGATCACCGCGCCCCCGTCGGGCAGCGCGGGTTCGGGCAGCAGCACGGCGCGCTGGCCGCGGGCGGCATCCTCGATCAGACCGCGGGTGGCGGGGGTGCCGACTTCTTCATCGGGGGTGAAGAGAAACGTGACCGGCAGGGGCGTGGTCAGTCCCGCCCGCGCGATCTGGCGCATCGCCTCAAGAAAGACGTAGTTGCCGCCCTTCATGTCCATGATGCCCGGCCCCCAGGCCTTGCCGTCCTGCACCCGGAAGGGCAGCTTCTCCAGCGTGCCGACGGGATGGACCGTGTCCATGTGCCCCGACACCAAGATGCCCGGCTTGCCTTGGTCGGCATGCGGGAAGGTCGCGCGGATCGAGGTGCCGAAGCCCATGGTGCCCGGCACCGTCTCGACCGTGGCGCCGATCGCGGACAGATCGCGCGCGGCCAGGTCCATCATCCGGCTGACGGCGCCCGCGTCCCAGGTCGGGCTTTCGCATTCGATCCAGGGACGCAGGCCCGTCAGCATCTCCTCCGCGTCGAAGGGCAGGTCCAACGCGCTCATGCCGCCACCGGCAGGCGGCGTTCGATCAGCCGGGCATAGATCGACGCGCCGACGGGCAGGATGCCCTCGTCCAGCACAAAGCCCGGATTGTGCAGCGGCACCGTGCCCGCATGGCCCAGGTTGCCATAGGCGCCGGGGACCTGCTGCAGCATGTCGGCGAAATCCTCGGACCCGGTGAAGGGCTGGGAATCGTCGCGCACATTGTCCGCGCCCAGCACGTCGGCGGCGGCCTGGGTCCAGGCGTCCGACAGCTCGGCGTCGTTCACCAGCACGTCGAAGATCTCGCGGAAGTCGCAGGTGATCCGCAGGTCGAAAGCCTGCGCGGCACCCTCGCAGATGGCGCGCATCCGCGCCTGCATCAGGTCGCGGACCTCGGGGCGGAAGAAGCGGATCGTGCCGGCCAGTGTCGCGGTCTCGGGCACGACGTTATAGGCGCTGCCCGCATGGATCTGGGTCACCGACAGCACGGCCTGATCCAGCGGCGCGACGTTGCGGCCCAGGATCGTCTGGAACTGCCCCACCAGCCCCGATGCCGCGACCAGCGCGTCGCGCGACTGCTGCGGCATGGCGGCATGGCTGCCCTTGCCCGTTACGGTGATGTCGAAAAAGGACGCCCCCGCCATGGCCGGCCCCTTGCACAGCGTCGCGCGGCCCGGCTGGCCGGTCGGCTGGTTGTGCATGCCATAGACCTCGTCGACCGGGAACCGCTGGAACAGCCCGTCCGCGATCATAGCGCGGGCGCCGCCCAGACCCTCCTCGGCGGGCTGGAAGATCAGGACCGCGGTGCCGTCGAAGTTGCGCGTCCGCGCCAGATACTGCGCGGCCCCCAACAGCATGGTCGTGTGCCCGTCATGGCCGCAGGCATGCATCTTGCCGGCCTGGGTCGAGGCATGGGGCAGCCCCGTCGCCTCCTGGATCGGCAGCGCGTCCATATCGGCGCGCAGGCCGATGCGGCGGTTGCCCTGACCCCGGCCATGCACGATGCCCACGACGCCGGTACTGCCCACGCCCTCGTGGACCTCGTCCACGCCCCATTCGCGCAACTTGGCCGCGACGACCGCGCTGGTGCGGACCTCCTCCATGCCGATCTCCGGGTGCGCGTGCAGGTCGCGGAAAATCTCGGTCAGTTCCGGGACGGCGGCATCGATCTCAGGCAGGTTCGGCATGTCTCACCTCTGGCATGGCACGGAAGTTCTGGAAGTCCCATGACCGGCCGGGGGCGGCCTCGATCAGGGCGCGGGTATAGGGATGGGCGGGCGCGGCCAGCACCTCGCCCGCGGGGCCGTGTTCCACCACGGCGCCGCGCTGCATGACGATCACCTCGTCGCAGATCTGGGCGGCGACGCGCAGATCGTGGGTGATGAAGACGATGGCGATGCCCAGGTCGCGCTGCAGCTGGTCCAGAAGGTCCAGCACCTGCGCCTGCACCGACACGTCCAGCGCCGACACGGCCTCGTCCGCGACCAGCACGTCAGGGCGCATCATCACCGCGCGGGCGATGGCGATGCGCTGCCGCTGCCCGCCCGAGAACTGGTGCGGATAGCGGGCCAGCGCGTCGGCGGGCAGGCCGACGACGCCCATCAGGCGCGCGGCCTCGGCCATCGCGTCCGCACGGCTGGCGCCATAGTTCAGCGGCCCCTCGATCAGGCTCTCGCCGATGGTCCAGCGCGGGTTCAGCGACCGCATCGGGTCTTGGAACACCACCTGCAGCTTCCGGCGGTGCGGGCGCAGCGCCGCCCGCGACAGGGTCGCGATGTCGGCATCGTCCAGCAGGATGCGCCCTGAACTGGGGTCGATCAGCCGCATGATGCAGCGCGCGACGGTGGACTTGCCGGACCCGCTCTCGCCCACGATCCCCAGGGTGCGGCCGCGGGGCAGCGCAAAGGTCACATCCTTGGCGGCATGCGCTTGCGGAAGCTTGCGCAGGATGCCGCCGCCGCCATAGACCTTGTTCAGCCGCTCGACCCGCAGGACGGCGTCCTCCGTCACGGGCCGCGCCTCGCGGGGCGACAGGCTGGGCACGGCCTTCAGCAGCTTGCGGGTATAGTCCGCCCGCGGGTCGCGCAGCAGCGCGCCCACCGCGCCATGCTCGACGATCTCGCCCTGCTTCATCACATAGACGGTGTCGGCGATCTCGGCGACGACGCCCATGTCATGGGTGATGAACAGCACCGCCGTGCCGTGGTCCTTCTGCAATTCGTCGATCAGCGCCAGGATCTGCTTCTGCGTGGTCACGTCCAGCGCGGTCGTGGGTTCGTCCGCGATCAGCAGGACGGGCTCCAGCACCAGCGCCATCGCGATCATGATCCGCTGGCGCTGGCCGCCCGACAGCTGATGCGGATAGCTGCGGAAGATGCGCTCGACATCGGGAAGATGGACCTGCTCCATGATCGCCACGGCGCGACGGCGGCGTTCCGTGGCGGAGAGGTCGGTGTGCAGCTCCATCACCTCCATGATCTGGTCGCCCACGCGCAGCACCGGGTTCAGCGCGGTCATCGGCTCTTGGAAGATCATCGCGACGCGGGCCGCGCGCAGGTCGCGCATCTCGGCCTGCGTCAGGGGCAGCAGATCGCGGCCCTGCAGCCGGATCGTGCCCCCCGCGACGCGCAGCGCGTCGGGCAGCAGTCCCATGATCGCCAGCGAGGTGACCGATTTCCCCGACCCGGATTCACCCACCAGGCAGACGGTCTCGCCCGCGCGGATGGTCACGTCGATGCCCTTCAGGACCGCGGGGTTTCCCGGCGTCTCGGGCAGGGTCACGGTCAGGTCGCGGGCCTCCAGCACCACGTCGGCCGCGTCGAAGTTGCGTGTCTTGAACTGCATCAGCCTGCCCTCTTCTTCAGCCGCGGGTCCAGCATGTCGCGTGCCGCATCGCCCAGAAGGTTGATCGACAGGATGCACAGCGACAGCGCGATGCCGGGATAGAGGATCAGCTCCGGCTTGATGCGGAAGAACAGCCGACCCTCGGCCATGATGTTGCCCCAGGTGGGAGTCTCGGTGCTGACGCCCGCGCCCAGGAAGGACAGGATCGCCTCGGTCAGGATGGCACTGGCCAGGATGTAGGTGCCCTGCACGATCAGGGGCGCCGTGGTGTTCGGCACCAGGTGGCGCACCAGGATCTTGCGCATCGGCGTTCCGAGCGCGATCGCGGCCTCGACATAGGGCTCCTCGCGCGCCGACAGGACCACGGCGCGGACCAGACGCACGACGCGGGGGATCTCGGGGATGGTGATCGCGGCGATGACCGATCCGACCGACGGCCCGTTCAGCGCCACCAGCGCGATGGCCAGCAGGATCGAGGGGATCGCCATCAGCGCATCCATCGCCCGCATGATGATCGCGTCCGCCGTGCGGAAGAAGCCCGCGATCATGCCGATGACCAGGCCCAGAAGGACCGACACCACCGCGGTGGCGATGCCGATGATCAGCGACAGCTGACCCCCGATCAGCACGCGGCTGAGGATGTCGCGGCCGAAATTGTCGGTGCCGAGCGGGTGGCCCTCGATGGGTCCCTTCAGGCGGGCCAGCGGGTTCATGGTCAGCGGGTCGTGCGGCGCGATCCAGCCCGCCAGCAGCGTCAGGACGACGATGACGGCCAGCACGGCGGCCGCGATGCGGCTGCCCAGCCCGAACCGGGGCAGGCGCAGCGCGCGCAGGACCGGCTGCATCGCCGAGGTCGGTTGCGGTGCCTGTGCCATCAGTAACGGATCCTTGGGTCAAAGAGGCTGTAGCTGAGGTCGATCAGCAGGTTCACCAGCACATAGAGAAAGCTGGTCAGCAGGATCATCGCCTGGATGACCGGATAGTCGCGCGCGAGGATCGCATCGACGGTCAGGCGGCCCACGCCGGGGATGTTGAAGACCGTTTCCGTCACCACCACGCCCCCGATCAGCAGGGCAAATCCGGTGCCGATCACGGTCAGGATCGGCACGGCCGCGTTCCTCAGCGCATGGCGGAACAGTACCCTGCGTTCCGGGGCGCCCTTGGCGCGGGCGGTGCGGATGTAGTCCTCGCCCAGGACCTCCAGCATGTTGGCCCGCGTCATGCGCGCGATCAGCGCGACATAGATCGTGGACAGCGTCAGCGCGGGCAGGAAGGCGTTTGACAAGAACCCGCCCAGGCCCGCCGACAGCGGCGTGAAGCCCTGCACCGGGAACCAGCCCAGTTGCAGCGAGAAGATCAGGATGAACAGGTATCCGATCACGAAGACCGGCACCGAAAAGCCCAACACGGAAAACGTCATCACCGCGTAATCGGCGATGCTGCGGTGCTTCCACGCGGCCAGCACGCCCATCGGCACGGCGATGGCCACCGACATCAGGATGGTCAGCACCGCGATGGACAGCGTCGGCCCGATGCGGTCCGCGACCATCGTGGCCACCGGCGTGTTCGAGATCAGCGACACGCCCAGATCGCCGCGCAGCAGCTGTCCGACCCATGTGATGAACTGCACGTGCAGCGGCTGGTTCAGGCCCATCTGTTCGCGGATGCGCTCCAGCGTGGCGGGGGTGGCCATGTCGCCCGCGATGATCGCGGCCGGGTCGCCCGGCGTCAGGCGCAAGAGCAGAAAGACGAAGACAGCGACCAGCAGCATCACCGGAATGACAGCCAGAATCCGCCGCAAGACATAGCCCAGCATCAGGTTTCCCTCATCAGGTGGATGGGGGCGGCGGGACCGCCCCCGGCATGGCTCACTCGGATTTCTGCAGGCCCCAGAAGACCGGCACGGGGCTGTCGATCATCTCGGTGATGGTGGTCCGGCGCGCCTGCGGCAGGGTGTACTGGCCCAGGGGGATCAGCAGGCCGTTCTCCAGCGCATGGGCCTGGATCTTCTCGGCCACGGCCTTCTGGGCGGCGGCGTCGGGGGCGTCGATGAACTCCTCCTTCAGCGCCTCGATGGTCTCGTCGGTGGGCCAGCCGAACCAGGCGTCGTCGCCCCGCCCGTTCAGCATCGGGTTCGAGATCGGGTTCGAGATCTCGGGCACCATCCAGTTGGTGATGAAGATGTTCCAGCCGCCCTCGGCGGGCGCGCCCTGGCTCGCGCGGCGCGTGACCAGCGTCTGCCAGTCCATCGGCTGCATGTCGACGGTGAAGCCCGCATCGCGCAGCGCCTGCGACACGACCACGGGCTGGGTCACCAGCGCCACAAGGTCGGTCGGCGCCATGATGACCACGGGCGTGCCGTCATAGCCCGCCTGCTCCAGCAGCGCGCGCGCCTCCTCGGTGCCGCCGCCCTGGGTCAGCGTCTCGGCCCCGGCCTCGCTCTCCAGGGGCGTGCCGCAGCCCAGGACCGCGCCGCAGACCTGGTAGTATTCGGGGTTGCCGACCATGGCGGCCAGGACCGGCTCCTGCGTGACGGCCTTCAGCGCGGCTTGGCGGACCTGCGGATTGTCGAAGGGCGGGTGCAGGAAGTTCATCCGCGTCATGGTCTGCATGCCGGTCGGCTCGCGCTTTTCGACGACGATGTTCGGATCGCCCTCCAGCAGCGGGATCAGGTCGACCTGCATCGCCTCGATATAGTCGATCTCGCCGCCCGACAGCGCGTTCACGGCGGTCTGCACGTCGGGCATGTTGACCCATTCGACGCGGTCCACGTTCACCACCTTGCCGCCCGCCATCCAGTCGGCGGGCTCGTCGCGCGGGACGTATTCGTCGAACTTCTCATAGACCACGTTCAGGCCGGGCTGGAACTCGGCCTCGACGAAGCGGAAGGGGCCGGAACCGGTATAGTCGGTGATCGCCTCGTCGGCCGATGTCTCGGCCACGCGGGCGGGCATGATGAAGGGTGGCAGCGCGGACTGCTTGGACAGCACGTCCAGCATCGGGACGAAAGGCTCGGTCAGGGTCCAGGTGATCGTCTTGTCGTCTGTGGCCTCTAGGCTCGCGGTGCGGTCCATGATGACCTGCCCGCCGGCATCCTTCTGCGCCCACCGGTTCAGCGAGGCGACCGCATCGGCCGCCGTCACCGGCGCGCCGTCATGGAAGGTCAGCCCGTCGCGCAGGGTGAAGGTATAGGTCAACCCGTCCTCCGACACGGTCCAGTCGGCCATCTGCGGCTGCGGCTGGAACTGGCTGTCCTGCGCGATCAGCACGTCATAGATCATGTAGGCGTGGTTGCGGGTGATGTGCGCGGTGGTGATCACCGGGTCCAGCACGCGCAGGCCGGAATGCATCACGGCCTTGATCGTGGTTTCGGCCCAGGCCGCGCCGGTCAGCATGGTCGAGGCCAGAAGCCCCGCGGAGATGGTCTTGAACATGGCATCCTCTCTGTTGGTCGGGTTGCGCGGCCGATCTTGGCGTCAGCCTTGCGCGGATGGGGTGAAGGGGCGCCTCCCGGCTCCATCCGGAGGCCGGGAGACAGGCAGCGGAAGGGCAGCGCCGCCGGGCTGACGGGCATCGGTCCCGGCGCAGCGCAGGTCAGGATTTCCGCCGCGATAGGCGCAAAATCGGCGCGGAAGTGGTTCGAGCTTTTGACGACCAAGACGGCCTGATCCTCGGGGGTGATGCCCAGGAAGCGGAACATCTGCCGGTCGGCCATCTGCGCCTTTTCCGACGCCACGGCCACGCGCACCCCGCCCATGCGCAGGCAGGCCGCGGGCCCGAGCGTCAGATGCGCGCCGCCGTAATAGGGACCCGTGGCGTGGCAGGCGCCGTCCGACAGATGCTCGACCGTGAAGCGGCCCTCGAAGGGCGCGTCGCCGGGCGTGCCGGACCGCCCGCCCAGGGCCAGCGCAAGGGTGGCGCCCTGCCCCGCCGCATGGGCGGCGCGGGCGGCCTCGGGGTCCCAGATCAGCCCGATGGCCGCGTCCTGCGCATCCGCCGCGACCAGCGCGCGCAGCATGCCGGTCGTGTCGGAATCGCCCCCCGCGCCGGGATTGTCCTGCGTGTCGACAAGGATCATCGGGCCGCCCTGATGGCGCATGGCGCGGGCGACCGCCTCGGCCGGGTCCAGGCATTCGCCCCGGAACCCCTCCTCGGCCCCGCGCAGGGCCTGGGCCAGGCCGTCGGCCAGCGCATCGGCCTCGGCCTGCGTGTCGGCATAGGCCAGCACCGACGGGCGGCAATCGGCAAAGTCGGCGGCCGGAAAGCCCATGAACAGCGACAGGCAGGCGCCTTGGTCATCGCCCGCCGCCACCTGCGCATAAAGGTCGCGCGCGGGCTGCCGGTCGGTCGCCTGCCAGGCGATGGGGATCAGGAAATCCCCTTGCCGGAAGGCCCGCGCCGGGCGCGCCCCCGCCATCAGCCGGTCCAGCCACGCGGCCGCGCGCCGCCCGGTCTCGGCCATGTCCACATGCGGATAGGTGCGAAACCCCACCATCAGGTCGGCGCTCTCGACCATCAGCGGGCTGATGTTGCCGTGCAGGTCCAGCGCCGCCACCACCGGCACGTCGGGTCCCACCACCGCCCGCACCCGCGCCAGCAGCGCGCCCTCGCCGTCCGGCGCCCCCTCGGCCACCATCGCCCCGTGCAGGTCCAGGAACACCCCGTCCAACGGTCCGGCCTCGCGCAGGCCGCGCAGGATCTCCTCGGTGATCGCGGCAAAGCAGTCGGCGGTGACCGGCGCGGAGGGCACGGCCCCCGCCCAGACCAGCGGCAGCAGGTCCCAGCCCTGCCCCCGCGCATGCTCGATCGCCCCGGCCACCGGCAGGTTCACCCCCGGCGCGCGCGCCAGGATCTCCGCCCCCCGGCTCAGCGGCAGATAGCCGCCGCCCTGCGCGAAGGCCGCGCGGTCGGCGGGGCTGGGGGCAAAGGAGTTGCTCTCATGCACGAAACCCGCCAGCGCGACGCGATAGGCCCGCCGGTCCGGGCGGTCAGCAGAGGTCGCAGCAGGGTCGGTCTGTCGCAATGTATTGCCATCCGATACAGTTGCATTGTATTGCGAGTGTATTGAGCCAAAATTGATCCTGTCAACGCCGGAGACTGCATGGAGCGCAATTTTCACTCCGACCCGTCCGCGGAGGACGGATCGGGCCCGGCCGACCCGCTCTTCGTGCAGTCGCTTGCCCGCGGAATAAGCGTGCTGGAGGCGTTCCGCGGCGCCGAGGGGCCGCTGTCCCTGGCCCAGATCGCCGCACGCAGCGGCATGACGCGCAGCGCGGCGCAGCGTCTGGTCCACACGCTGCGCAGGCTGGGCTATCTGATCCAGGCCGAGGACGGGCGCGGCTTCCGCCCGCATCTGCCGATCCTGGACCTGACGCATGACTTCATGCGCCTGAACCCGCTGGTGCGGCGCGCGAATCCCATCCTGCTGGAGCTGCGCCGCAGCGTGCGCGAACGGGTGGACCTGTCGCTGTTCGACGGCAAGCGCATGGTCTATGTCACCCGCATGCAGAGCAAGCGCGAGACGTTCTTTGCCACCTTGGTGGGCAAGAGTGTCCCGGTGACGGGCAGTTCGGGGGGATGGGCCGTGCTGGCCATGCTGCCCCCGACCGAGGCCGACGCGATCCTGGCGCAGGCCCCGCTGCACCCGGTCACGCCCCGCACGCTGACCGACCCCGACGCGATCCGCGTGCAACTGGCCCTGGTGCGCGAGACCGGCCACGCGCTGGCGTTGGAGCAGATGCTGATGGGCGAGGTCGCGCTTGGCGTGGCCATTCCCGACGCATCGGGCCGTCCGGTGGGCGCGATCCACATCGTCGCCTCGCTGTCGGAATGGGAGCCGGAGGAGTTCCGCCGCCGCGTCGCCCCCCTGGCCGCAGAAGCCGTGCGCAGCATCACCGCCGCCTGACGCGCGGAAGAGGACCGCCAGACCGACGATGACCACCGCTGCCGCTTTGCGCCCAGAGCGCGGAAACGGCGGCACTGAGCCGAAGCCCGGACAGCGTTTCGCAGCATTCTAGACCTGTAAACAATCGATTTTACCTATGTATTTCGGTCCGTGTGATTGAAGCTTCGGAACTGACGGGGTTGACGATCAATGAGTCTGGAGCCTAGTACTACAGTTGCATTTGCCTTGCGTTTCTGGTTCATCTTTCTCTGGGATTGGGAGGGATTGTCATGTCTGTTGCGGATTGGTCGGGCAGTGTTTCAGAT